>CAZPLX010000223.1:0-3188 GCA_964587345.1 uncultured bacterium | reverse complement strand
CACGATATGCATGTAACCGGGCACTGGTCGATTGCTTCCTGGATGTCCTGTTCACTCCCTCCGAGGGAATCGATCACTTCAGCGAGATTTTCTTCGTTCAGGATAAAAACTCCCGGACAGATCTCCGAACATAGTCCGCAGCCTATACAGGTTTCCTGGTCCACCACAGGTTTCTTAGCCATATTTCCTCCTTCTTGTGCCCTCGAGGAGGGATGCTTCCTTCCATGCACCCTGGAAGACGAGACTCCCTCTTGCGGAACTTGGATATGAATATATAATAAATCAAATTCTTTGGGGTTGCCCCAAAAAATTGGGAAACCACAAATAAAAGTTCCCAGCTCCCGCCGGACATCGGACGTAGAATATATTACGTTTCCAGCTCCTCCACCCGTTTCAAAAGTTCCACAAGCATGGAGATTATCATGGCGTCGAAAGGAACGATTCGGCCCGAGTAGGCGCACTCCGCTGCGTGCATCCGGGCATATGAGAAGAGCCTGTCGAGCCGTTCTCTGTCCTCTTTTCTCAAGGCGCGGCGGAAGCGCTGCCATTCCTTTTCTTCACCATATATTACCTGCGTAAACGAAGCGACTGTCCTTCCCATCAAAACCTCCTTAAAAACGAGTTCCCAGTTCAGCGATCAGAGTTCAGAGGAAAACCATCACTCTAAACGCGAAACACGAAACTACTTAGTATTTCAAATTTATTCTGAATTCTGAATTCTGAATTCGGAATTCTGAAATTGCAGTGTATCGTCGGACTTCGGACATAGGACGTAAGACACCCTTCTCTCCCATTTATCATTCCCCCTTCACGATCCATTTACATGCTGTGATATGTATGTTAACATACATATATGTTTCAGAAAAGAGAAAGGGGGTAGGAGGTGCAAAGATGGTGGCAGGTCTCACGGAGAAGCAGCAAAAGGTCCTCGAGTTTCTGAAGAGGTACATAATGAAGAACCATTTTGCTCCCACCGCGAAAGAGATAGCCGAAAACTTCACCATAGCGGAGAAAAACGCCTTCTATTACATGGACGTTCTTGAAAGAAAGGGCTATATACGAAGGCGGAAAAAAATGCCCCGGGTTCTTGAATTTATCGGAGAAGGGGCGATTCCATCCTCTATCTCCCTTCCCGTCGTAGGAAGAGTGCAGGCGGGAAGACCTGTAACGGCGGTGGAAAATCTCGAAGGTGAGATTATCCTCGACAGGAGTCTGGTGGACGGTGAAGATCTCTTTATGCTCCGGATACGGGGCGACAGCATGAGGGAGGCCCACATCGTGGAAGGGGATCTCGTCGTGGTGAGGCCTCAGAAGAGCGCGGAAAATGGGGAAATCGTAGTAGCTCTCCTTGGAGACGAGGCAACGGTAAAAAGGATCTTTCTTGAACCGGACAGAGTGGTCCTTCATCCAGAGAATCCTGCCTATGAAGATATATCAGTCAAGAGGTCCTCCCGCACTTTCGAAATTATAGGAAAGGTAGTGGGCGTTTTCCGGAAAGTGGGATGAAAGGAAAGGTGGACAGCTATCCGGAAGGTTTCGGAGAGAAAGGGCTTCGATCGCGGCAGGTCTTCAGGGAAGTTCTCTTTCACATAGAGAAAAGGAGAAAGGGACTCCTTCTCTTCTGCGGACGGGAGTACAGGGGGCCTGTTGTCGCGGCCGCAATTCCTCCTCTTCTTGCGGGAGGGGAAGCCGTCATAGTGGACGGCGGAGGGATGTGTGACCCCTATGTGATCAGCCGTGTATCCAGGATGCTCTCTGTGGACCCCAGAAAGGTTCTTTCCCGCTTTTTCATCTCCCGCGGATTTACCTGCCACCAGATGGAAGATCTCATCGTACTGGGCCTTCCTTCTTTCATCGCCGGGAGAAGTACAAAAGTGCTGATCATCTCCGGTCTTCTCGAAACTTTCTACGATGAAAACGTGCCTTTCAGGGAGGCATCATCCCTTTTCCGCAGGACTCTCTCGGCACTCCTGGCCTACGGGAGGGAGATTCCCGTCATGGTGGTTTCTCCCCTTCCTCCTTCCATTGCGGGAAAACGTGCCCTCTTTTTCAAAACTCTTGCCAGAAGCGCCACGACCCGGTACGGCGGAACAGAGAATGATAATTGATGGGCAGGGATAGGGAAACCCTCGAAGGTTGGATACTCGATGTGAAAGGGACCTCCTCGGGGGTGGATATATGGGTGAAGTGCAGGGGAGGGGAGATAAGGCTTCTCAGCCGCCCGGTGTCCCCTTCCTTCTTTGTGAGCGGGAAGGGGGTACGTTATCTCCGCCTGGCAGAGCATATGGAGAGGAGAGGGGCTCTGGCCTCCCTGGAGGAAGTAACGGATTTTTCCTCCGGGCAGACGGTGAAAGCTCTCAGGGTGACGGCTCCTTCTCCCGCCGCTTTTTCCTTCCTCAGAAACGCTGCAGGCAGGTGTGGGGGGGAGAGGAACCTCTACTCCTGCGACATTCCCGTGGAGCAGGTTTTTTTCGCTGAGGTGGATGCTTTTCCCCTCTGCCGCTGTTTCCTGGAAGTTGACAGGAAGGGAGCAGTACGGACCATTGTTCCTCTTGAAGATGTGTGGGACAGGGAATACGCGATACCACCTCTCTCCACTATGTACGTGAAACCGATTTCACCGCGGGGACATAACCCCTTTCATGCTCCCTGGGCTTCTCTGGAGATCTCCTGGGAGGACGAAACCTTCGAGGTGGAGTGGGACAGGGATGATTCTTTTCTTGGAAACGTGAATTCCCTCGTGAGACGTTTTGACCCTGACCTCATCATTTCAGAATGGGGGGATGAGTACATCTTTCCCCGCCTCTTCGATCTCTCCCGCAGAAGAGGGGTCCCTCTTGCCTTTTCACGTTCTTTCCGGGACGTGAAAGGTGTGAGCCCCGCGAGAAAGGGGCGCTCCTTTTTCTCTTATGGGCAGATACTCTACAGGGCTCCTTCCGTCTCTTTTCCCGGGAGGATTCACATAGATGGACGTAATTCTTTTTTTTACAGGGAGGTGGGGTTTGCCGGGATAGCTGAACTCGCCCGCATATCAAGGATGCCTCTCGGAAGGGTTTCGAGAGCTTCTCCGGGGACCCTTATCTCCGCCATGGAGATGGAATACGCGTGGAAAGCAAAGATGCTGATCCCCTTCAAAAAGAGGCAGTCGGAGAGCTTCAAGAGTGCGGGAGAACTCGTGGTGGCTGACA
>CAZPLX010000222.1:0-3206 GCA_964587345.1 uncultured bacterium | reverse complement strand
TATCTTTGGGGAGAGAGAGCTCGTTGTGGAATCGGGGACTATGGGAAAGTTCGCGATTGATTACAAGAGCATCATGCTCCTTTTGAGGGGTATGAGCATGAAAAGGGTGATAGAGACCGAGATTGAAAAAAAACGCAAATTCAGCATGGGAAAGACTCTTCTCACGGGAGGCCTCATGATGACCAAATCCGCGAAGAAAGAACATACGACCGTATCAGAGAGCCGGGAGGGATTTATTCATATATATGACAAAGAAAATAATATAGTCGTATTCCGTGAGAATTCCCTTGTGTATGCTTCGTTAGGGAAGATGCTCACACATTCCAGCTCTTCGAACTTCACATTCGTGGCTGCAGAAATCATTCGGCAGTGTCCCGCGGCTTCTTATAACGATTTCCTGTTAAACAGGGGAAGGCAGGTACAGATGTTAGGCCCTCTCTTTACACCTGAGGAGCATCTGGATATTGCAATATCTCTCATGGCAAAATCTCTCCTCCTTCCCGGGGGAAGAGAGAACAGGGATCTTCATTAAATTTTTCTGGATCTGATTCACGCCACGGCCGGGCAAAACCTTCCGGGATCGGCTCCTCAATCAAGTCCCCCTCTATCACAAGGGGATAAATTTCTTCGAAAGTCTTGATGACACCAAGTGCCACCCGCTGGTAGATATGACAGGGACGAATCTGGTCTGGTCGTGACAAGCCCGCAGCCCCTAAAAGTTCAAGGGCGCTCTCGATCGTTGCACTGTGATAGCTGGCAACACGCTCGGCCTTATCCGACACAACGAGACCTTTGTAAAGGAGGGGATCCTGTGTCGCGACACCGGAGGGGCATTTATTGGTGTTACATTTCAGCGCCTGTATACATCCGAGGGAAAACATCATACCCCTTGCGCAATTACAGATATCCGCCCCGAGAGTGAGTTTTGTGAGCAGATGAAAGCCCGTGATTATTTTACCGGCAGCAATAATACGGATCTTTTCCCTGAGCCCGAAGCCAATTAAGGCATTGTGCACAAAAGAGAGGCCATCATTCGCGGGAAACCCCACGGAGTTAGAAAACTCGAGAGGTGCAGCACCCGTCCCCCCCTCGGAACCGTCGACGGTGATGAAATCGGGGGTAATGCCTGTTTTCACCATGGCCTTGCAGATGGAAATAAACTCTGATTCACTTCCCACACAGAGCTTGAACCCTACAGGTTTGCCACCTGAGAGGTCCCTCAACGTGGCGATAAATCGTAACAAACCGGGGGGCGAATCGAATGCCCTGTGGCCGGGAGGAGAGATCACGTCTTTTCCCACCGGCACATCCCTTATTTTTGCTATTTCCTCTGTTACCTTCGACCCGGGGAGAATTCCCCCATGGCCAGGTTTCGCTCCCTGAGAAATTTTTATCTCTATCATTTTTACCGAGGGAAGCGACGCGCGATCCCTGAAGGTATCAGGGCAGAAATCCCCCTCCTCTGTGCGGCACCCGAAGTACCCTGTGCCAATCTGCCATACGAGATCTCCACCGAATTCGAGATGATAGGGGCTGATCCCTCCCTCTCCCGTGTTGTGGGAGAAGTCTCCTTTTTTAGCCCCCCAGTTGAGTGCGAGAATCGCGTTCCTGCTCAATGCGCCGAAACTCATTGCTGATATGTTGAAAAGAGAGGCGTTGTAGGGCTGTGCACAATTCTCCGTACCAATGTGTACACGGATATTTTCCCTGTCAGGTTCGACCGGCCTGATCGAGTGGTTTATCCATGTATAGCCTACTCTGCCCACATCCCTCCTCGTACCAAAAGGGAGTGTGTCGAGGGTTTCTTTGGCACGCTGATACACGAGAGAGCGTTTCTCTCTGCTGAAAGGATTTTCTTCCTGATCTGATTCGAAAAAGTATTGCCTGATCTCCGGACGTATAGATTCGAGCGAATAACGGAAGTGGCCGAGAACAGGATAGTTCCGAAGAATCGTGTGTCCTGTAATGTACACGTCGTAGAGTCCCAGGGCAACAAATGGAATGAAAATCACAAAGGCCCATAAGGCCTTGGCCCAGACAATGGAAAGAGCAAGTACGAATAGGGTCACACCTATGGACAGAATAAAAAAAACTTTTCTATTCCAGAAATCGAGCAATTTCAATCCCCCTGTAAGGGTTTCTCAGTGTACCTATCGACATTTCCGATTAGGAAAATATTCGATGTTTTCAAAGTACCATATGGAGAATTTCTATAGTATTGAAAAATACCTATTCTCACTACTTTCATCTCCAGACATGCAATCCCTTGACTCAAAAATATTCGGGAGATATTGCGTTTGCAAAGACACTTAGACATAAACCCAGATCTATATATTGTATGGTCCCCTTTTGTGCTCCCACGGCTCTCTAAAAATATTTTTCCTTTCAATAAATTTTCCCTCAATTTATTATAAATCCTTTAACATGTTGATACTAAAGCTAATATATGCTTTCGCACCATCCCTCATGGCCTATTTATTTGCGGAAGGATAAAAATATTCTTTACTATTAAAAAAAATCATTGCTATTGCCACACTATATGTTGTATGGTCTAAATAATCGTATCCCTACAATCGACAGACCCTGGAGAAAGCTTTAGTGCCTTACGCAAGACCCCAAGAAGCTACCCCACCTGTAATTCATAACTGGAAAAAAACCGTCGTTTCTGATCTCACTTTTTCCTCCCCCACACGGATCGAGAATAGGACTCTCCACGTGGACCACGATGAGTTGAAAAGGCTTCTCACATCAGACCCTCTCATCAAAGATGTGAAGCTTGAAATAGCCCACCCTGGGGAGTCCGTACGGATAATTCCTGTCAAAGATGTAATCGAACCTCGCGTGAGCCTCATACCTGGTTACCAGGCCTTTCCCGGGATTCTCTCTCCATGGGACCCCGATGTGGGCAGGGTCCCCTCAGGGGAAATCGCTTCGATAAGCGGAATGGTTGTGACCACGGTAGGATCCATCGTGGGCTTTCAGGAAGGGCTGATCGATATGTCCGGTCCCGGGGCGAAATATTCCCTCTTTTCTCGAAAGCATCACCTTGTCTTAGATATCAGAGTAATCGAGGGGTTGGCACGTCATGATCACGAAAGAGCCATGAGGATGGCAGGTTTCAAAGCCTCCGATTCCCTGTCACGGAATGCTTTAAAGGAGCCTCTTGACTGGGACAGCCATGAACACCGTGTCTAACAGGCATATTT
>CAZPLX010000221.1:0-3211 GCA_964587345.1 uncultured bacterium | reverse complement strand
GCCGAACATATGTGTATGCCGAGGAGAGATTACGATTATCTCCCCCGTTTTCAACCATTTCACCTTCTCTCAACGGTAGGATCCTGGATTCTTGCAACGGGGATCATTCTCATGTTCCTCAACCTCCTGTCGTCCCTGAAAAATGGAGAGGAGGCGGGGGATAATCCCTGGGGAGGCGCGACCCTGGAATGGCAGACAACCTCTCCCCCACCCCTGGAAAATTTCGACGAGATCCCGGTGGTTACCGGAAAACCCTACGTTTTCCGGCGCAGTGAGGAAGAGTGATGGAAGAGGTCCACGGGGCGGTTAAACATGTGGACGAAACGGGCTCCAAGATCGGAATGTGGCTCTTTCTCTTCACTGAGCTGGTCCTTTTCGGCGGCATGTTCCTCATCTATTCGGTCTACCGCTTCATGCACCCTGCTGAGTTCCACGAAGCGGCAAAAGAACTCAATGTCTTCATGGGGACGGCAAACACTGCCATTCTCGTGACAAGCAGCCTCTCCATGGCACTCGCAATCGCCGCGATCCGGAGAGGGAAAAAGCATCTTTCCATTGGCCTTCAGCTCACCACGATCGCTCTCGGATTATTTTTCCTCGTGAACAAGTATGTCGAGTGGGGCGCGAAGATCCACCACGGGATATTTCCCAACTCGGAAAAACTTCTCCACATGGCGAAAGGGGACATCCTCTTCTTCGGCCTCTACTACACGATGACCGGCCTCCACGGGCTCCATGTGCTTATCGGAATGGTGATCATCGCCTTCATGGTGAACTTTACAATGAAGGATAAAATAGGCCCGGAGGATCACATAAAGCTCGAGAACGCGGGACTCTACTGGCACCTGGTGGATCTGATCTGGATCTACCTCTTCCCCCTGTTCTACCTGATTACGTGAAGGGAGTAAAAATGGAGGAAAAAGAGAGAGAAATAAAAGAAGCGGGATACGGAACCTACTGCTATATATGGATATGTCTCCTCCTCCTCACCGTGATCACCGTGTGTGTGGCGAGCCTTCATCTCGGGAACTTGAGCATCCTCGCCGCCGTGGGAATCGCATCACTCAAGGCGAGCCTCGTTCTCAACATCTTCATGAACCTGCGATACGAAAAGAGAATGTTCAAGATCATGGTCTTCGTCGTTATCGCAACACTGACTGTATTCATCGGACTCACATTTGTCGATGTCCTTTACAGGTGAGGAGAAAGCATGATTACCGGGTTCCCAAGCCTCCAGGCAGTAGTCGATAAGGTTTTTATCATCATCACCTCCATATCCGTTTTCCTCCTCCTTCTGATCACCTTCCTCATGATCTATTTCGTCATCCGCTACAGCAGGAAGCGGAATCCCGTGGCGACGGACATCGAGGGAAATCTCCTTCTCGAAATAACCTGGACAATCGTTCCCACGATCATCGTGCTTGCCATGTTCTGGTACGGCTACGTGGGTTTCGAATACATGCGCACAGTACCGAAAAATGCCATGACCGTACACGTGACCGCGAGAAAGTGGTCGTGGCTTTTCACTTACGACAACGGGAAAAAGGAAGATGAACTCCGGGTGCCTCTCGGGAAACCGGTAAAACTCCTCATCAATTCGGAAGATGTGCTTCACAGCCTCTACATCCCCGCGTACCGCGTAAAGGAGGATGCAGTCCCCGGCCAGGAGACCCACCTCTGGTTCAATCCGGATGCGAGGGGAAGTTACGACCTTTTCTGCGCAGAGTATTGCGGAATGGGACACTCCGCAATGATCACGAAAGTTGTGGTGATGGGACAAAAGGAATTTAACGCCTGGTATGCGGGGGAGGGGGATGATAAGGAAAAAGAAACGACAGGAAATGATGAAAATCACGAGGCGGCCAGGGGAGAAAAACTTGTGAAAAGTGGAGGCTGCCTGGGATGCCATACTACCGATGGGTCAAAACGCGTCGGCCCCACCTTCAAAGGGCTCTACATGAAGAAAATTATTGTCACCACGGAAGGAAAAGATCGGGAAGTGACTGCCGATGAGGCGTACCTGTTGCGTTCGATTCTTACTCCCGGAGCAGACGTGGTAAAGGGGTTTCCTCCCCTCATGCCCTCCCAGAAAGGGAAATTCAGCGAAGAGGAACAGAAGGAGATCATCGAGTATCTGAAGACCCTGAAATAGGAGGTTCAGAGAGGTCGTGTCATTTAGAACCATACTCAGGCTCACGAAAATTAAGATTGCTATTTTATCGTCCGCCACCGCGGGAGCCGGCTATCTCCTCGCGAAAAGAGGCGCCCCCATCTCTTTTCACGATCCCGGATATCTCTTGCTGGGGACACTTCTTCTGGCCGGGGGCGCGGCATCCCTCAACCAGTACCAGGAGAGGGACACAGATGCCCTGATGGAGCGAACAAGGGGAAGGCCTATTCCTGCCGGGGAGATCTCCCCATCCGGGGGACTCGCGGTAGCCCTCGTCCTCATTGCAGCAGGACTTGCCATTCTCATCGCCTGTAACGGGGTGGCCCCCTTCCTGCTCGGAACTTTCGCGGTTGCCTGGTACAACGGCGTCTACACAAACCTCAAAAAAGTTACGCCCTTCGCGGTGATTCCCGGGGCCTTAGTCGGAGCGGTGCCTCCCGCAATGGGGTGGGCCGCAGGAGGCGGTGACTTCGCGAGTCCAAGGATCCTCCTTTTGTGTGCCTTCTTTTTTCTCTGGCAGATTCCCCATTTCTGGCTGATCATCCTCCGGTACGGAAAAGAGTATGAAAGAGCGGGCCTCCCCTCTCTTTCGGAGAAGTTCGGAAAGGAAGGAATAAAGAGAATTACCCTTGTCTGGATGGTCGCAACGGGTGTCGCGTCCCTGGCAATACCTCTCTTCGATGTGACCGGAACGATGGGAGCAAAAATCGTCCTTGCGGGAGCAGCAGTCATCTATTTCCTGAAGGGAATTTCCATTCTCCGCGGTGAGGCAGAGGTCAAAATACCCTCTCTTTTCAGGACGATAAATGGCTATGCGCTCCTGCTCACCATCCTCATCGCAATCGATGCGCTCATATAAACCAGTTCAGAGTTCCGTGTTCAGAGATCAGAGGAAAACCATTACTCTAAACACGAAACACGAAACTCTGAACTTTAAACGTCCATGATTTTTTAGTTCCCCGGTTTTATTCGGAATTATTAGGAACTAGGAATTAGGAACTCGAAACTCTCTTTTTCTCCACCACACAATATATCCCCCCC
>CAZPLX010000220.1:0-3213 GCA_964587345.1 uncultured bacterium | reverse complement strand
TACCCGTCGTCTGTCACCTTTCCTATCACCACCGCGTCGAGGTCCCACTTTTTGAAGTTTTCGAGTACCTCGGCCTCTCTCCCCTTTTCCGCCACGAGGAGCATCCTCTCCTGGGACTCGGAGAGCATGATCTCATAAGGAGTCATCCCCTCTTCCCGCAGGGGAACGAGGTCGAGGTCCATCTCAATGCCGCTCCCCGCCCTTCCCGCCATCTCGAAAGATGAACTTGTGAGGCCGGCGGCTCCCATGTCCTGAATCCCCACGATACAATCTGTTTTCATAAGCTCGAGGCACGCTTCCAGGAGAAGTTTCTCCATGAAGGGGTCTCCCACCTGTACTGTGGGCCTCTTCTCCTCAGATTCGCTGTCAAATTCTTCTGAGGCCATGGTAGCCCCGTGGATCCCGTCCCGTCCCGTCTTCGCGCCTACATATATGACAGGATTCCCCGGCCCCCCCGCGAGGCCCTTGAATATCCGATCCTTCCTGGCCACGCCCAGGGTAAAGGCGTTGACCAGATTATTTCCGTCGTAACAGTCCTCGAAATAGACATCTCCTCCCACAGTGGGCACACCGATGCAATTTCCGTATCCCGCTATGCCTCCCACGACGCCCCCAACCAGATACCGGGTCCTCGGATTTCCCGGTTTCCCAAACCTGAGGGAATTCAGGGACGCGATAGGCCTCGCACCCATGGTAAAGACATCTCTCAGAATCCCCCCCACTCCCGTTGCCGCGCCCTGATAGGGTTCGATGTAGGAGGGGTGGTTGTGGGATTCCATCTTGAACACCGCGGCGAGCCCATACCCTATGTCGACAACTCCCGCGTTCTCCCCAGGACCCTGGATCACATATGGGCCTTTCGTGGGGAACTTCGCCAGGTGGGTTTTCGAGGATTTGTAGCTGCAGTGCTCGCTCCACATAACTGAAAAGATCCCCAGCTCGGTGAAGGTGGGTTCCCGTCCGAGAATCTCGAGAATCTTTCCGTACTCCTCATCCGTAAGGCTGTGTTCCCTTACAAGTTCCGCCGTGATCTTCCGCTCACCCATCTTCTCTATCCCCCGAGGTAATTAAGGGCAGATTCGAATATTTTCCTTCCGTCGTCGGACCCGAGCTCCAATTCCGCGCACCTCTCGGGATGGGGCATCATCCCCAGTACGTTCCGCTCTCTGTTGCAGATACCCGCGATATTCCCCGCTGACCCGTTGGGATTCGACGATTCGTTCACAGATCCCTTTTCGTCGCAGTAACGGAACACCACCTCTCCCCTCTCCTCCATCTCCCTGATCACCTCGGCGGATGCGGTGTAATTCCCCTGGTAGTGGGCAACCGGGATTTTAAGCACCATTCCCTGGTCTATAGAACAGGTGAAGGGCGTCTCTTTCGTCTCAGTGCGGATGCGCACGTAATCACATACGAATTTAAGGGAGCGGTTCACCCTCATCGCCCCGGGGAGAAATCCCGCCTCCAGAAGTATCTGGAACCCGTTGCAGATCCCGATGACAGGCCTGCCCTCCCTGATGTACCCTCCGAGAGCTCCCATCACAGGGGAAAGCTTGGCCATGGCGCCTGTTCTCAGGTAGTCGCCGTAGGTAAACCCTCCGGGAACAACGATGAAATCAAAACCGGATAAAGAGGTCTCTCTATGCCACACAAATTCAGCCTGAGTGGCGAATACGTGTTTCACCACATGGTAGCAGTCGTGATCGCAATTCGATCCCGGAAAGACGAGGATCCCGCACTTCATTCCCTTTGCCACCCCTTTTATTCGCCTCCCCCGGAACCGGGGGAATTGACGCTCTCCACGATTTCAAAACGGTAATCTTCTATGACCGGGTTCGCGAGAAGCTTCCGGCAGATATCGTCCATCACCTGTTCCGCCTCTTCCTGAGGAAGATCATCCAGCTCCACCTCCATGAATTTTCCGATCCGAACGCTCTTAACCGCACCATAGCCCAGATCTGAAAGAGAGCGGGACACTGCCCTCCCCTGTGGTTCCAGAACTCCCTTCCTCATGGTCACGTAGACATGTACCTTCACGGCTACCCCCTCACGATCTTTCGGGAAGGCTCCTTTTGTAGATCTCATCGATATTTCTGAAGTAGTAGTCCATATCGAATACAGATTCGATCTCTTTGTCCAGAAGCCTCTTCCTGATTTCCTTCGCCCTACTCACGACACTCCGGAAATCTTTCTTCTTTCTCCATGCTTCCATGGCCCGTCTCTGGACCATCCTGTACGCCTCCTGGCGGGGAATCCCCTTTTCAACGAGAGCAAGGAGAAGGCGCTGAGAGAAGAAAAGATTGTAACTTTTATTGATGTTATTCTTAATGTTTTCTTCGTTAACTACCATATTTTTAAGGATACCTGAGAATCTTTTTGCCATAAAGTCGAGGACTATCGTCCCATCGGGAGCAATCACCCGTTCCACAGAGGAGTGTGAAATGTCCCGTTCATGCCAGAGGGCAACGTTCTCCATGGCAGAGACGGCATATCCCCGCATGAGCCTTGCAAGGCCAGAAATGTTTTCAGAAAGGATCGGATTTTTTTTGTGAGGCATCGCCGAGGAGCCTTTCTGGCCCTCGGAAAAGTACTCCTCAATCTCCGCGACCTCAGTCCGCTGGAGATGCCTGATCTCGACAGCAAACCTCTCAAGGGAGGAGGCGATCACCGCGAGTGTGGTGAAGAAGCGAGCGTGCCTGTCCCGGGGAACTATCTGGGTAGAGACAGGTTCCGCCTTGAGGCCCAGTTTTTTCATCACGTAGCTCTCAACCTGAGGGGATACATGGGCAAAAGTTCCGACTGCTCCGCTCAGCTTCCCGTAGCGAATCTCTTCTCTCGCCCCCTTTAGTCTCTTCATGTTTCTCTTCATCTCTTCGTGCCACGAGAGGAATTTAAGTCCGAAGGTGATCGGCTCTCCATGTATTCCGTGGGTTCTCCCCATCGCGGGGAGGCGGCGGTATCTCCACGCCAGTTCTTCCAGGGAATCTATGATCTCTTTCATATCGTTTATGAGAAGGGTTGACGCCTGCCGGAGCTGGCAGGCAAAAGCCGTATCGAGGATATCCGAAGATGTGAGGCCCATGTGGAGGTAGGCGGAATCCTCTCCTATCGCCTCTTCCACCGATGTGAGAAAGGCAATTACGTCCTTCTTCACTTTCTTTTCGATCTCTCCAGTGCTCGTAACATCGTAGGAGGGATTTTTCGATAACCGCC
>CAZPLX010000219.1:0-3218 GCA_964587345.1 uncultured bacterium | reverse complement strand
AGGATGTCCCTGATAGTCCCCCCCACAAGGTAGAGATCGGCACCAAAATTTCCCCCGATCTGAACAATTCGTTTCAGACACCGCCGCTCATTTTCAGTGAGTTCCATGATCTAAGAAAACCTTTCCTCATGAAATAATGGAGATGATGGGTTCACAAAAGGGTGATGATCAGTTCCTGATATCCGACCCGGTCATCTGTTGAGATTGAGGAATTCCGAGCATGGAGAGAATTGTGGGGGCCACATCCTCAAGAGCCTTCCCTTCTTTGAGGGTTCCCTTCCACCCCGGATCAACAACGATAAAGGGAACAGGATTAAGGGTGTGTGCCGTGTGCACATGTCCCGTCAGAGGATCTACCATTGTCTCCCCGTTTCCGTGATCCGCTGTGATAAGAGCCGCCCCGCCCTTCCGGAGAATTGCAGTGACTACTTTTTTCAGGTTGACATCCACCGCCTCCACGGCCTTAATCGCCGCCTCCAATATCCCCGTGTGGCCTACCATATCCGTGTTGGCAAAATTGAGAATCATCACATCGACACTTCCCGAATTGAGCTCGGAAACCGCTCGACCCGCAACTTCATAGGCGCTCATCTCGGGTTTCAGATCATATGTGGGAACGGAAGGTGAGGGGATGAGTATCCTCTTCTCGTAATCGTATACCCTCTCTTCCCCTCCGTTGAAAAAATAGGTCACGTGAGCGTACTTCTCAGTTTCCGCGATTCGCACATTCCTGATATTTCTCTCTGTGAATATTTCCGCAAGGATCTTCTCCATCCTGTGAGGGGGAAAAGCAACGGGAAGGGTAAAGGATTCATCGTAGAGTGTCATGCAGGCATATTCAGGATGAAGGAAGGGGCCTCTGTCAAACATGTCAAACTCAGGAACCGCGAGAGCCCGGGTCATCTCCCTCGCCCGGTCAGCACGAAAATTGAAGAAGAGGATCCCATCACCCTCCTCTATCTTCCCCACCGGTATTCCTCCCTCCTTGATCACTACGGGGTCTACAAATTCATCAGTTACCCCCTTTTCGTATGAATCGAGAATCGCCTTCACGGGGTCAGAACCCTCCGCGCCTTCAGCGTAGACCAACGCCCTGTAGGCTCGTTCTAACCTCTCCCACCTGTTGTCCCGGTCCATACCGAAATAGCGGCCCCCTATGGTCGCAACAGCCCCTACTCCGATCTTTTTCATCTCCTGCTGAAGCTCTCTCATATAAGCCACCCCGCTGTCGGGGGGTGTGTCTCTTCCGTCAAGAAGAGCGTGGACATAGACCCTCCCAAGGCCCTGCTCTTTCGCCATGCGAAGAAGAGCGTAGAGGTGTGTGTTCATGCTGTGAACCCCTCCATCGGAGAGGAGACCGATCAGATGGAGGGCTTTACCCTCTGTCACTTTCTCCATGAGGTTAAGTATGGTGGAGTTTTTAAAAAGATCTCCTCCCGATACGGCCCGGTTGATCCTCACGAGTTCCTGATAGACAACCCGTCCGGCACCAATGTTCAGGTGTCCCACTTCGGAATTACCCATCTGTCCGGAAGGAAGCCCTACCCTTTCTTCAGACGTGGCGATGAGGGTATGGGGATACCCGGCAATGAGGCTGTCGAAGAAAGGAGTATCCGCCAGGGCAACGGCGTTCCCTTCCCTTCCCTTCCGGTATCCCCACCCGTCAAGAATGATCAGACCGAGAGGTTTTTTCACGTGAGCGGCAACTCCTCCCTCTACTTTTTTACCTTTATATTATAGAACACCCTCCAGCCAGGATATTTCGAAATCCCCTCGAGCTCTTCTTCGATCCTCAAGAGCTGGTTGTACTTGCAGATCCTGTCGGTCCTGCAGACAGACCCCGTCTTTATCTGCCCCGTTCCCATGGCAACCACGAAATCCGCGATAGTGGTATCCTCGGTTTCTCCCGACCGGTGGGAAACAACGCAGGTGAGACCTGCCTTCTTTGCGAGATCCACCGCTTCGATTGTCTCAGTAAGCGTCCCAATCTGGTTCAGCTTGATGAGAACAGAATTTGCCGCCTTCTCTTTGATCCCCTTCGCGATAATGGCGGGGTTAGTTACGAAGATGTCATCACCCACAATCTGCACCCTGTTCCCGAGTTCCTTTACGAAGAGTTTCCATCCTTTCCAGTCATTCTCTGCCAACCCGTCTTCTATAGAAACGAGGGGATAGTCTTTGATCAGTTTTTCGTAATATTTGATCATTCCCGCAGCATCCCGCTTCGAACCATCTGACTTTTTGAAGACGTATTTCCCCTTTGTGTAAAAACCCGACGCAGCCGGATCGATGGCAAGGGCGATATCCTTTCCCGGTTTATAGCCTGCTTTCCCGATCGCCTCAACGATAACTTCGAAGGCTTCCTCATTCGACTTCAAGTTCGGGGCAAAACCTCCTTCGTCCCCCACTGCAGTCGAGTATCCCCGGGACTTCAACACCTTTTTGAGGGTGTGGAACGTCTCGGCACCCATCTGGAGAGCCCGGGCAAAAGAGGACGCGCCAAGAGGCATGATCATGAATTCCTGAATATCCACATTATTGTCTGCGTGGGCTCCTCCATTCATAATATTCATCTGGGGGACAGGAAGCGTCCGGGCGTTCACTCCTCCGAGATACTGGTAGAGGGGGAGTTGTGCGTACTGTGCTGCTGCCTTTGCTACCGCGAGGGAGACTCCCAGTATCGCGTTTGCCCCGAGCTTAGACTTGTTGGGCGTCCCGTCGAGAGAGTTCAGAAATCCGTCCAGAAAAGCCTGCTCTGTTGCATCAAGGCCGACCACCTTTGGTGCGATGATAGTGTTCACGTTTTTTACTGCCTTCTCCACGCTCTTGCCATGAAACTTTTTCGGGTTTCCGTCTCGAAGCTCTACCGCTTCACGCTTTCCCGTTGAAGCTCCAGAAGGGATCGCTGCTCTCCCCATGATTCCAGATTCCAGGACTACCTCCACCTCTACAGTGGGGTTTCCCCGGGAATCGAGAATCTGCC
Organism: uncultured bacterium; assembly: GCA_964587345.1. Taxonomy (GTDB): domain Bacteria; phylum Desulfobacterota; class Deferrimicrobia; order J040; family J040; genus CAZPLX01. The sequence goes on along the minus strand of CAZPLX010000219.1, from coordinate 235 downwards.
TGCCAAACACATCTAGTATGCCGCTCATTTGTTCCTCCTTACTTCTTTCATGGAAATATTTCAGGTGTAAACCAATCCTTTACGGTCAAACCGAAAACCCCTATCGAAACGCGATAGGCTACCCTTCATGCGTAAGATTAATAAGAAACAAAAAACCCCGGGGGTTCCCCGGGGTTTTTTACGAGTAAACTTATTATTTCTTCCCGCTTACTGTCGTCTTGAGGCCTTTTCCCGC
>CAZPLX010000218.1:0-3219 GCA_964587345.1 uncultured bacterium | reverse complement strand
TCCGTAGCGTTCGTAGAAGCTCTTGTCCGGAATGCGGCTCCATGTTCACCGGGGGGTGCAATTTCAGGAAAATCTTCGAGGGAACTCACCCTGAATCCGAGAGGAGATAAAATATTTTTAAATTCCCTTACTTTTCCAGGGTGTGCAGAAGCGATAACAACTTCCTTCATATGATGCTTCCCTTCAATAATTCCCTCTCCCGCCTTTCTATATCCAGGGAAACTCGATACACGAAACCCGAAACTCTAAACAACCTCTCACTGCTCCTATCCTATCTTCCCGATAGTCTGTTTCTCTATCTCAATCAATTCTTTTATCCCCTTTTTCGCAGCCCCAAGCATTCCCTCGAGTTCTCTCTTGCTGTAAGGCTCCTCCTCGGCGGTTCCCTGGAGCTCCACGAACTTTCCCCCACCCGTCATGACCACGTTAAAATCAACAGATGCAGAGGAATCCTCGGAAAAATCAAGATCGAGGAGAATCTCCCCCTCTACGATCCCCACACTCACAGCTGCCACGAAATCTTTTAATGGGTTCTCATTGACCATTCCTTCCTTCACCATTTTCTTCACCGCCAGAGCCAGGGCGGTAAACCCCCCGGTTATCGCGGCGGTCCGCGTTCCTCCGTCCGCCTGAAGAACATCGCAGTCTACCAGGATCTGCCTCTCCCCAAGAGCGGCCAGATCAACGACGGACCTTAAGGAGCGGCCGATTATCCGCTGGATTTCCTGGCTCCTCCCGGGTATCCTCCCGTTGCGGGAATCCCTGCCCGTCCGGGTCTCCGTCGACCGGGGGAGAAGGGAGTATTCCGCCGTAACCCACCCTTGTCCCCTTCCCCGAAGAAAGGGAGGCACCCTGTTCTCCAAGGAGGCGGAGCAGATCACCTTCGTATCACCGAATTCCACGAGGATGGAGCCCTCTGGATACTTCTGGAACCTTTTTCTCATTCTCACTTTTCTGAGGTCCAGGGGACCTCGTGACTCTCTTCTTCCCATTTTCACCTCACAGATACATTCAGGAACCTTATGCGGGGAAAGCGGTTAAGCACCTCCACAAGGCTCATCCCCCCCGGATCCTGTTCGAGCTTAAATATCCCCTCTGGAGCCATCCCGAGAAGAGATGCGATGATAGTCCTGTTCACCCCTCCATGGGAGAAGATCACTACCGTTTTTCCTTGGGACCTCGTGGCAATCTCCCAGAAGGCCCTGTAGGCCCTTTCGGCAAGATCCATGAAAGATTCCCCTCCAGGATATCTGAATTTCACAGGGTCTGTTCCCATATTCCGGGCGAGCTCGGGGCTATCCGCCTCTATCTCCTCGAAGGTCTTCCCTTCGAACTCTCCCAGGGAGATCTCCATCAGATTTTCGTTGACAAGTGTGGGACAACCGAATGCTTCAGAAAATATCTTGCCTGACATGGATGCCCTCAAAAGAGGCGAAGTGTACACCTTGTGGATCGTCTCTCCCTCGAAAATGGAGAGGAGGGCCATGATTCTTTCCTCCCCTCTTCTTGAAAGAGGAAGGTCGAGCTGCCCCACGAACTGTCCCGGCCTCTCTGTATCGCTTCCCCCATTTCTCACGAGATACATTTTCGTAATCTCAACCATGGATCTCTCCTCTATTCTCCCAAATGGAAAAGCGGGGGGGGTGTATCGTCTGTAAAGATCCTCTCCTCTTCCGCGAGAAGCTTCCTTAAATCCCCTGGAAGGGAGAAGAGATAACGATCTGTTTCCCCATCGTAGAAATTAAGGCCCGTGACTTTCCTCTCCTTAAGTATGCCGTCAACATCCCTTCCCGCAGAAAGATTTTTCAGATTTCCCGCCATGGAAAAACCCCAGGGAGACCCGAATGAGGGAACAAAAGTCCTGTATGCCAGGGCAGAACCGAAGGTGGATTTCAGGGTATTGTAAATTATCGAAAAGAGGGGGCCCTGTGTGAGGGAAGCTGAACATGCCTGGGTTACCACCCTCCCCCTGCCGGTCAAGATCTCTCCCACCATTTGGTAAAACTCTTTTGTGTAGAGAAAATACGCCGGCCCCTCTTCTATGGGCTCTGAAACATCTACGATAACCAGGTCGAAGGGTTCCTTTTTCCCTTCCACAAACTCTCTCCCATCTCCAATATGGATCTCGACCTTCGGATCGTCGAAGGCTCCCCTGTGAAATTCCAAGAGATGTTCCCTCGCACAGGCAATCACACGGTTATCGATATCCACCATGACCACTCTTGTCACTGAGGGATGGCGAAGGACCTCCCTTATCGTTGCCCCCTCTCCACCCCCGATGATGAGAACCCGTTCAACTTCCCCCCCCAGTACCATGGCGGGGTGGACGAGAGATTCGTGATACCTGTACTCATCCCTCTCAGCAGATTGAAGACGGCCATCCAGGAGGAGTGCTTTACCGTATCCTCCTGTCAAGACTATATCGATATTCTGGAAGGCGCTTCGTTCAGAGTGGAGAAACGCCTTGACAGCCAGGCTCTGAAATTCAAAGGGAGTATCATGGTCGGAAATCCAGAAATTATAGGGCCGATTCTGCAACCTCGAGCCTCCTCTCTTCGATCTCACACCTCGCAGAGGGGAATCCTCCTTCCAGCATGCCACGCTTTACCACATAATTTCTCGATTCCCCGGGCCTGAATACTTCTGTAAAGAACTCTACAGCCCTGTCAGGAAGAGCGTTATCGCCACAGGTGAACACGTCTATTGCGGCGTAGCCGTACTCGGGCCATGTGTGAATTGAAATGTGTGATTCGGCGATTACCAGCACTCCTGACACTCCTTGAGGTGTGAACATGTTGAAACTCTCTGATACGATAGTCACATTTGCCCTGTCAGCTGCACTAAAGAAACTTTTCCGAATGAAATCCAGATCGTTGAGAAGGGGGTAAGGACATCTGGAAAGCTCCAAGAGGACGTGCCTCCCGAGGGAATTGCCCATAGCGATCACCTCCCACGGTTCATTAAACGGGAGGTGGGAAAATCAAAAGTATTCCTACTTCAGAGTTCACCTCCCGCGCCGTACATGGTGGCGGAATTAAATCCACCCCTATCCATATAACCTCACTTTGCCGCGGTTCACTGCCCTTTTGCCTGCCATTCCACTTTTGCTGAAAACTCCCTGGTCGGGAGGTGAGTTTTATACCATTAATAAAGGCAATTTTCAAGGTGAAGATTGTTGGGAGAAGCGTTCATCCCCGGGAGAAACTCCTTTTGACACTC
>CAZPLX010000217.1:0-3224 GCA_964587345.1 uncultured bacterium | reverse complement strand
TTCCTCCTGCCCCCCCCCCGCATGATCTTAAACGATCTCCCTTATGGGTGTTCCCATGGGAAGCTCGAACCCTCCGGGGTTCTTTACGAATCCTGAAACCCCGAAAAGCCTCGTTCCCCCGTTCCTCTCCGAGCCGAGGGAGGAGAATTTTTCTGCTCCCTCCGTGATGATGTAGGGGACATCCGCGAGAGTCTCTACATTGTTTACAATGGTCGGTCCTCCGAAAACCCCCACCTGGGCGGGAAAAGGAGGCTTGAGCCGCGGCTGCCCCTTCTTTCCCTCCAGAGACTCGATGAGAGCCGTCTCCTCACCGCAGATATAAGCACCCGCACCCCTGTGAACGTACACATCAAGATCGAAACCGCTCTCCATGATATTCTTTCCCAGCACACCTTCACGGTACGCTTCGGATATTGCATCCTCAAGAATCCTCGCCGGTTTCACGAACTCCCCCCGGATATAGATATATGCCACGTGAGCCCCGATGGCGTAAGAACCGATAGCTATTCCCTCGAGAAGAAGATGAGGCCCTTTTTCCATGATGAGGCGGTCTTTGAATGTTCCCGGCTCCCCCTCGTCAGCATTGATCACCAGGTATTTCGGTTTCAAAGATTCCTTTGGGATGAAACCCCATTTCACCCCAGTGGGGAATCCAGCACCGCCCCGTCCACGCAAGCCCGAACTCTTCACTTCCTCGATCACTTTTTCCGGCGTCATGGAAAGGGCTTTTTTCAGGGCATTGAACCCTCCCTTCTCCATGTAGATTCCTATTCTGTCGTATCCTTCCAGATGAAAGTATTTCGTCAGCACACGTTCCATCGACTCCTTCCGATTCTACGCCAGCTCTTCCAGGATCTCGTCCACCCGTGCAGTCGTGAGGTTTTCGTAATAGTCGTCGTTTACCTGCATGACAGGGGCGCTTCCGCACGATCCGAGACACTCCACGAGGGTGAGAGTAAATTTCCCGTCATCCGTGGTCTCTCCCGGTGCTATTCCAAGCCTGTCTGAAATATGTTCGATGATCCCTTTCGCTCCCAGAAGGGAACAGGATATGTTTTTACACACCTGCACGTGATACTTCCCCACCGGGGTTCTGTTGTACATAGTGTAGAACGTTGCGATTCCGTATATTCTCGCCGGTGAAAACCCGAGGAGTTGCGCCACATACTCCGCCACCTCTTCCGAAATATAGCCGAACTCCCTCTGGGCCAGGTGGAGAAATGGGAGAATTGCTGCCTCCTTCGTCGGATATCTGCTCAGGATCTCATCAGCTTCTTTCTTTGTTTTGTCGTCAAATGATAGTGACATACTCATAACTCCCTATCTGTCCAGTTCTCCTGCGATAATGTTGATGCTTCCGAGCACAGCCACCGCATCGGCTATCATATGCCCCTTCGCCAGTTCAGGGAAGGCACTGTAAATGGCAAAGCAGGGAGGCCTCACCTTGATCTTGTAGGGCTTTCCTCCACCTCTGCTTACGATATAGAAACCTAGTTCCCCGTTGGCGGCCTCCGTTGCCATGTACACTTCTCCCTCGGGAACCTTGATTCCTTCCATGATGAGTTTGAAATGGTTCATGAGGGCTTCTATGTTCGTGTAGACATCCTCTTTGTCGGGAAGAACCACCTCGTGATTGTTCACATTTATGGGGCCCTCCGGCAGTTGATCGAATGCCTGTTCCAGAATCGAAAGGGACTGGCGCATCTCCTCCATGCGAACAAGATACCTGTCGTAGGTATCCCCGCTCTCTCCTACAGGGATATCAAAATTGAACCGGTCGTAGACGAGATAGGGTTGCTCTTTCCTGATGTCGAAGGGAACGCCCGCCGCCCGGAGACAGGGCCCGGTGAATCCAAATTCCATCGCATCTTCGGGCGATATCGCCCCGATCCCGACTGTCCGATCGAGGAAAATCCTGTTTTTCGTAATCAGCGCGTCTACATCCCTGATCGCTTTTGGAATAGTGGTCCGTATCAGTACACGCGCCTTTTCGATCCATCCCTCGGGAAGATCTGCCGCAAGGCCACCGATCCGTGTGTAGGCCGTGGTGAGACGGGTACCCGTAAGTTCCTCGATCAGGTTGTAGGCCTCTTCTCTCGGGTTCCAGAAATACCAGAAGTTCGTAAGAGCCCCCAGATCAACAAGGTTCGTGCCGACGCACACCAGGTGATCAATCACCCGGGACAGTTCGCTTATGATTACCCTGATGTACTGTGTCCTCTCGGGAACCTCGATGCCCAGCAACTTTTCCACCGCAAGGACGTACCCCACGTTGTTCATGAGGGGAGACACGTAGTTCAGGCGGTCCGTGTAGGGAAGTACCTGGGTCCACGTTGAGTTCTCTGCCTGTTTCTCAAAACAGCGGTGGAGAAATCCGATCTGGTTGTCCATCCCCACGATCGTTTCTCCATCGAGCTCGGCGATGATTCTCAGTGTCCCGTGAGTCGCGGGATGAGTGGGGCCTATGTTGAGAGTTACCCTATCGGTTCCCCCCTTTCCGCCTTCCGCACTATTCACCCTTCTCTCCTCCCTCCCATTCATCGATCTTCCGGCGGACATCTTTCTCCGGATCGGAAAATTCGAGGCTTTCCACGGTGGGCTGTCTCCCTTCAATCGGATAATCTTTTCTCAACGGATGGCCCTCAAATTCCTCGTACATGAGTATCCGCCTGAGATCAGGATGGCCCGTGAAGCGGATTCCGTACATGTCGAACACCTCCCGCTCGAACCAGTTCGCTCCCCGCCAGAGAGGAGTAATAGTAGGGATTTCAGGATCCTCCTCAGAGACTTTCACCTTTATTCTCACCCTCCTGTTCTTCGAAAATGAGAAGAGGTGATACACAACCTCGAATCGTGGAGTCTCCCCCAGGAAATCCACTGCCGTCACGTCCATCACAAACTCGAAGGACAACCCGGGATCATCCCGCAACATTTTCATCACATCGAGAAGGACGTCTTTCTCTATCACGGCAGTGCTATCACCCCTGAATGAATGGACCGACACGATCTTCTCTCCAAAACGATCTTTGAGCATCGGAAGAACGGGGCACTCCTCCCTTATTTCTTCCATTGCCTCTCCCACGATTCCCTGCTCCTCTCCTCACCCTTTTCGATCATCTCCTTTATTCGCATGATCCCATCGATAAGGGCCTCCGGCTTGGGGGGACAACCCGGGACATACACGTCAACGGGGATAAACCTGTCAACTCCCTGGACGACGCTGT
>CAZPLX010000216.1:1296-3242 GCA_964587345.1 uncultured bacterium | reverse complement strand
ATTCGAACGAACTGAAGCGCCGGAGTTTGTCAACGTAAGATTGGGGTTTTCCTTAAGGAAGCGCGTATGACATTGGTAGTCGCCTCCAAGACCACCGGGAACCGAGCCGGGCTCGCCGTCAAGATCACGCTTTTTTTGGGGGCCCTCCTCTTTCTGAATTATCTTGTAGAGTTGTTTGCGAACCTTGTCACCATAGAGATGTGGCCCCGCCATGTCGATTTGGCCTTCTTCCTCCTGTTCGCATCAATCGCCATATACATTCTCCTTCTGGCGATCCCCTTCTTCCCCGGCATCGAGGTGGGTCTCATGCTCATGGCGATGCTCGGTATCAAGGGAATCGTACTCGTCTACCTAGCCACCGTGCTGTCTCTGTCCTTGAGCTTTCTGTTCGGAAGGTTTCTTTCACCTCGCTATCTCGCTCGTGCTCTTGCGTGGTTTCACTTGTACAGAGCCCGGGATCTGGTTAATTCTCTTGAAGCGTTGGACACGGAGGAGCAGCGTCTCCGATTTCTCCTTCAGAGCGCGCCGACGCGGATCGTACCCTTCCTCCTTCGCTACCGCTACCTCATCATCGGGATCCTGTTCAATCTTCCCGGCAATGCCCTCATCGGCGGCGGGGGCGGCATCGGCCTCATCGCCGGGATGAGCAAGTTGTTCCCCTTCCCGAAGTACCTGCTCCTGATCTGCCTGGCGATTACGCCCGGCCCGATCATCTTCCTTTTGAGAGACATTATGTAATGACCTCTGGAACTTCTCATTACTTGTTTCTTTGCTGTAAGAACTTTTTTAAAACAATTTAGCGAAAGTTCAGCATGTCCCCTATAAACGGCTCAAAAGGGTGGAGAACTCCAGAACCGTTCTCGTAATGTGGATTTCTGATTTCTTAACCAGGGAGATTGCACACTATGAGGGGTCTCATAACTTTTTGTTTTATATAGGTTAAATCTTCTTATATCGGATCTGATAGGAGAAGGCTTTCGGATCGAGATAGTCGAGGGGTTTTCCATCTACCTCCGCAAAAGGGTACATGAAGTAGTTTATCGGGCCTGATGCCTGGGGGGGGTTAAGTGTGATTCCCCTTCCTCCCCGCGTAAGAATAATCCGGTTTTCTTCCACCTTGCCGAAGTAGTAGTCTCTGTAGGGCCCGGCCTTTTCCAAGTCGAGTTTTTTCACCACCATGATTTTCCTCACGTCTGCAGGGTCTACGGAAACCCAGCCCTGTCCGGGAAGGTAAAACTCTGCCCAGCAGTGGTGCCCCTTCGTCATGTCCTGCGTAGTCTTTGTCCCGAGCCTGAGCCCGAATATCTCTCTTGCGGGGACACCGGATGCCCTGGCTAAGGCGACGAATAGGGAACTGATATCGGCACACTTCCCGCTCCTTTTCACGAGCATCCGGTCCGCCATGCCGATACCGCATCCCTTAACCTCGGGGTCGCGGGTGGTGTTCTCTACCACCCAGTTGTACACTGCCTTGGCTCTTTCGAGGATCCCCTCATTTTCATTTGTGATCGTTTTCGCGAGAGATCCTACCTCTTTGTCCGTGGGAACCCAGCGGTTTCCCTCGAGGTAGCGCTCAACCTCTACGGGGACAGGCTCACCCCTGTCCTTGAGATTTCCCACGCTCCTTTCCTTCGCAGTGGCCCGGAAGGCGAGGGTGATCTCCCTCCTCCTGAACTTTCCCCTCCATTCAGCGAAAATGTAAAGGGCGCCGCTTTCACTCTCCTTAAGGATCCGAGATGAGGAGTAGTTCCCCTCTACATGGAGATTCTCTATTTTCTGGTGGCTGTCGGAGACAGGATAGGGTACCCAGAGCCTGACAACTTTTGCCGTCACATCAGCTTTGGGGGTAATGTGGATCGTTACGAACCCCTTATTTATCCCTCCCTGAGCGTATCCCCCGATTATCAGAAATGATATGAGAGCGATGAGAGCAAATCCTCTTCGCA
>CAZPLX010000216.1:0-1196 GCA_964587345.1 uncultured bacterium | reverse complement strand
TATCCCCCGATTATCAGAAATGATATGAGAGCGATGAGAGCAAATCCTCTTCGCATATGATCCTCCGGGCACCTTGAATGATAGATTATACCTATTAATTCTATTTATATTTTATATATCGTAAAAATGTCAAATAGTTAATTTTTATGGTATAATTGCCACATATAGAAATAATCTATTGGTGACACAAGTTTTCGCTATGGATATACGCAATCTCAAAGTTTTCCTCACAGTCTTTGAGAAAATGAGCTTTTCGAAGGCCGCGGGCGAACTCAACGTGAGCCAGCCCACCGTGAGCGAGCATCTGAAAAAGCTGGAAGAGGATTTGGGGGTTAGGCTTTTTGACAGGCTCGGGCGCAGAATCGTTCCCACGAGGCATGGTGAAGAGCTCTATCCGAAGGCGCTGAAGGTTGTGATATCTTTCGATTCCCTTCGGGAGGAGATGGCTGACAGGAAAGAAACGGTATCGGGCCCTCTCGTTGTGGCTGCGAGCACCATCCCGGGGGAATATTTCCTCCCCCGGGCAATTGCGGATTTTTGCGACCGATATCAAGAGATTTCCGCCACTGTCCTCATCAAAGATTCGCGAGAGGTTACCGACATGCTTCTCTCCTTCGAGATGTCTCTCGGGTTTGTCGGGGCGGTCATGGAGAAGGAAAAGCTTGACTACACCCCCGTCTTCAAAGATCAGCTTATACTGATCGGGAAGGGGAGAGGCGGAGAAGGGGAATCCTTGAAACCAGGGGAGATAGAGAGAATTCCTCTGGTGAACAGGGAGGAGGGTTCGGGTACGAGGAAGACGATGGAGAGATGGATGGAGGCTTCCGGGGTCGATCCTTCGGGGTTGAACGTGGTCGCGGTTCTTGGCTCCACAACGGCAATCATCTCGGCAGTCAGTGCGGGGCTCGGCTACTCCTTCGTCTCTAAGGTGGCCGTGGAAGAGGAGATACGTTTCGGTACCCTCCGGGAGATCCCCCTTTCGGGGTTCGCAGGGAGGGAGAGGGTGTTTCACATGGTTACTCACAGAAAGAGATCCCTCTCCAACCCTTACCGAGCTTTTTATGATCATCTCAAAGGGGAATAAATCGATGAGAAGGGTTCCGGCCCTTTGAATTTGCTCAGGGTATCCGCTGACTTCTGAATTTTTTCTATTTCAAAAAGGAAATTTGTTTGATGAGAAAGGGTTTATCAAGTAT
>CAZPLX010000215.1:0-3247 GCA_964587345.1 uncultured bacterium | reverse complement strand
GGGCGAGCGTGGGCGTGAGCGTCACCTAGGATAATGCCATCGAGGAGCGTTCGAGGGACAACATGGTTCGTCTGGGAGCCAGAGCGAAGGCGAGCGGTTTTCACGACCTGAATGCGGTGAGAAAAGCGATACGGGATGCCTTTGGTACAAAGTATCCTGCCGCTATGCCGGGAAACCTCGCTGCCTTGAAGAGGGGATTCAAAGAGGTGAAGATTAAAACGTTCAAAAATGATGGAAAGTACGAATCTGCTCCCTTCGTCCGTGCAGTTCCTGCTCTTGGCTACAAAAACGCGCCGATTGGAGGAACGATCTACAGCGTGGGGAACAACGTCCTGAAAGATCTCTCGGCAAGCAGATCTGGTTTCATCCCGATTTTCCACAAGGAGAAATGCACGAGGTGCGGAGAGTGCGAGATCTACTGTCCCGATTACTGCTTTGTATGGGAAAAAGGGAAAGACCCGAAAACCGGAAAGGACGGGATGATCCTTATGGGGATCGATTACCAGTACTGCAAGGGGTGTCTTCGCTGCACCAAGGCATGCAGGTTCGGCGCCCTGACACCGGGTAGAGAGGACGAATATAGTATCGATGAGATCATCGTCAAACACAAATTTTCGTAATAAGGAGAGGGTAAATGGCTAAGGGAATGCCTGCAAAGAAAATTACGGCGAGAAAGAGCAGTCCGAAGCCGGTTCAGGAACCGACGATCCTGAGCGGGAATGAGGTGGCTGCGCTCGCGGCAAGCCAGATCAACTACCATATCATGGGATACTATCCGATCACTCCATCTACCGAGATCGCGGAGACCCTCGACGCAATGAAAGCGGAGGGCGTACACGACATACGGATGGTTCCGGGAGATGGAGAACACGGGGCAGCGGGAATCTGCTTCGGCGCTACCACAGCGGGGGGAAGGGTATTCAACGCAACTTCCGCCAATGGGCTTATGTTCGGCTTCGAGGAACTCCCTGTTCAATCAGGAACCCGGTTCCCCATGGTCTTCAATATCGTTACGAGAAGTATTTCCGGTCCTCTTAATATCCGCTGCGACCACAGCGACATCATGCTTGCCATCAACACGGGATGGATCATCCTCCTCGCATCAGACCAGCAGATGGTGTACGACATGAACATCGTGGCGCCCAGGATCGCGGAACATCCTGATGTACGTGTTCCCGTGATGGTTGCCTTTGACGGGTTTTTCACGAGCCACCAGAAGCGGTTGATCCATCACTTTAAAAACAGCAAAGTGGTTCAGGATTTTGTGGGACCCTTTGTGCCCACCGTAACGTCGGTAGATCCCTCAAAGCCTGTGACTATCGGCCCCTACATGAACGACCCTGATCTCATCAACAACAAGAAACAGCTCTCCATCGCAATGGAGAAGGCCCTGACCGTGATCCCGAAGGTTTTCCGCGAATATGGGACATTGTCAGGCAGAAGGTACGGGTTGCTGGAACTCTACAGGATGGAAGACGCTGATGCGGCTCTCTTCATACTCAACTCGGCAGCGGAAACGGCGAAAGAGGCGGTGGACATCCTGCGAAAGGATGGGCATAAAGTGGGCCTCATCAAGCCGAACATCATCCGGCCCTTTCCCACAGAAGGGATCCTTGACGCATTGAAGAATGTGAAAGGCCTCGTGGTGGCGGACAGGCAGGACAATCCCGGTGCATGGGGGGGACAGATGACCCTTGAGGTCAAGGCGGCCCTCCAGGGTGACAACAGGAACAAGACCAAAGTGGCCGGAAGGGTTTACGGAATCGGAGGGAAAGAATTCTACATCGAAGATGCCCTGGAAATGCTGAGGGAAGCCATCACGATTGTAAAGACCCGGAAAGTAGCCGTGCCCTTCGAATTCCACGGGGCTACCGAGGGGGAAAAGGGGTATGTTCCTGACACTATTTTTTCTCCGATTTCGGAAGAGGAGACGAAAGGTTTCCTCAAAGTCTCTGAAAATGATAAAACCCATGAAATAAATGTGAAGGGTGTGGTTGCAAGGAACCTCACCGAGATTCCCAAGAGGCTTGACTCCGGACACGGTGCCTGCCCCGGGTGCGGAATTTTCACGAACCTCAACATCTTCATGAAGGGCCTTGAGGGGCATGTGGTTGTTCTCTTCCACACGGGCTGTGGCATGGTGGTGACCACCGGATACCCCTACACGTCTCACAAGATAACCTACATCCATAACCTTTTCCAGAATGGGGCTGCTACCCTCTCTGGCGTGGTTTCCATGTTCGAAGAGCGGCAGAGAAGAGGAGAGATTCCCAAAGATGAGAAGATCACATTCCTGATGGTCACAGGTGATGGAGGCCACGACATAGGTATGGGCCCGAGCATCGGGGCGGCCATGAGGAACCACAGGATGATAATCCTGGAATATGACAATGAGGGATACCAGAACACGGGAGCCCAGCTCTCTTTCACGGTACCCATGGGGCAAGAGACATCCACATCCCACTACGGCCCTTACCAGAAGGGGAAGGCGACCCACCACAAGGACACTGCTCAGATATTCAATGCCTGTCACATTCCCTATGTGTTCACTGCGGCGGAATCCCAGTTCAGGGATATGATCAGAAAAGCGGCGAAGGCCCAGAAGAGGGCGGAAGAAGGTCTCGTTTTCGGAAAGGTCCTCTCGATTTGCCCCCTCGCATGGCGTACAGAGGAGCGTATGTCAATGGAGATCATCCAGGCGGCGGTAGATTCATGTTTCTACCCCCTCTACGAGATCGACCACGGGATCACCAACATTACCTACAATCCGGAAGAGAAGAAAGTAGGGAAAGTGCCGGTTACCGAGTGGCTTAAGTACATGGGGAAGACCAAGCACCTTTTCAAACCTGATTGTAAAGATGTTCTCAAAACCATCCAGGGTGAAGTGGACAGACGCTGGTTGAGGCTATGTGAGATGCATAAAAATCCTCACCTGTAAACGTAAATGATGGAGATCATTAAAAAGGCGGGCACATATGCCCGCCTTTTTTTAAACTTGTTCCCAGGTCCTAGTGCCCAGTTCCCAACAGATCAAATCCTAAGCACGAAAAACGAAATCCTAAACAACCGATAAAACAGTTCCGAGTTCAAAGTTCAGAGTTCAGAGGAAAAGCATCAATCTAAACTCTAAACATGAAACTCTGAACTTTAAACGTCCATGACTTTTTAGTTCCCCGGTTTTATTCAGAATGTAGAATTCAGAATTCTGAATTTATCAGGAACCAGGAATTAGGAACTCTGAACTCAG
>CAZPLX010000214.1:0-3305 GCA_964587345.1 uncultured bacterium | reverse complement strand
GTTATTAAGGATTTGCTGCAAGCTGTCTTTGACAATGATGTCGTCAATATCGAAGCGCCAATAGTCGACGCTGATGTCCAGCGCGTCGGTTGGCCTGACGATCGCGCCAACATTGAAGTTATTGGCATCTTCCGGTCTCAGGTTCGGGCTCCCCACGGCAACGCTCGATGGAAAGATGATTCGCGCCGCAGGCGTGAGACTGCAGACGCGCTTGCCTCTCTGGATGTGGCCTCACGCCTTGCATCTCCCTTCTGGAAGACTTTTGACCTTCTCTTCCTCACACTCGGCATTTTTCACGGCATGAACGGTTTTCTCATGATTATCAGGGATTATGTAAAAGTTCCCTGGCAAAAGGGGACCCTTTATTCCGTGGTCGTAGTTGCGGGGCTGGTTTTCCTGATTCTCGGTGCGTTGACGGTTATTCCGTTCCAGGTCAAGTATTAAAAAATCTATCGAGGAAGGTGAAAAAAGATGATTCACAAGCATGAAGTGATAATAGTCGGTTCGGGCCTCGCCGGTTTAAGGGCAGCGCTGGAACTGGCGGGCAACACGGATGTCGCGGTGTTGAGCAAAGTCTACCCCACGAGGTCCCACTCGGGAGCAGCTCAGGGGGGGATCGCCGCCTCCCTTGCCAATGAAAGCGACGATGATTTCGAGCTTCATACCTTTGATACTGTGAAGGGCAGCGACTGGCTCGGTGATCAGGATGCCCAGGAACGCATGTGCTACGAAGCTCCTGAGATCGTGTGGGAATTGGAGCACATGGGATGCCCCTTCAGCAGAAGCACGAAAGGCAAAATTCGGCAGAGGCCTTTCGGCGGCCACTCCCGTCCTCGGGCCTGTTACGGCCACGATGCGACGGGACACTACATTCTCCACACGCTCTGGGAGAATTGCATCAAGAAAAAGGTTCTTTTTTATAACGAATATTACGTGGCAAGGCTGATCATCAAGGATAATGTCTGTTCAGGTGTGGTGGCCGTTAACCTGAAGGATGGAGAGGTTCACATCATGCGGGCCAAGGCGGTACTCCTTGCTACGGGAGGATATGGAAGGGCTTTCCACATCACATCAAATGCCCATGCGAACACGGGAGACGGGCTGAGTCTTGTCTACCGAGAGGGACTGCCTATCGAGGACCTCGAGTTCGTCCAGTTTCACCCCACAGGGCTTTACAAGCAGGGGATACTGGTGACAGAGGGCGCAAGGGGAGAAGGAGGATATCTCCTGAACGATCAGGGAGAACGCTTCATGAAAAATTACGCCCCTAAATTCATGGAGATGGCACCCCGTGACCTTACTTCTCGTTCAATCCAGACTGAAATCAACGAGGGGAGAGGTATCGGAGGAAAGGATTTTGTCCATCTCGACCTGAGGCATCTTGGTGAATCTGCTTTGATGGAAAAACTTCCCCAGATCACCGAACTTTCCAGGAAATTTGTTGGAGTTGATCCGGTGAAAGAGCCGATTCCCATACAGCCCACCGGTCACTATTCCATGGGGGGAATTCCCGTGGATATAGAGGGACATGTGATTTATGACCCCTCGAACAGTCCCGTCGAGGGGCTTTTTGCCGCGGGAGAGTGTGCCTGCGTGTCTGTTCATGGGGCGAATCGCCTCGGATGTAATTCCCTTCTCGACGCTACTGCACACGGAAGGAGAACCGGGCGGACAATCCTCAGTGAAGTGAAGAGCAACAAACTCCAGTACAAGGCTCTATACGCTGACCCGGAAATGCCCGTCAAGGAAGAGATCGAGAAGCTGGTGAACAGCTCCGGGAAGGTGAAGGCAGGGGAGGTTCGCAGGGACCTTCAGAACAACATGACGAAATATTGCGGTGTCTTCCGGGATCAGAAGAATCTGGAGACCCTTCTTTCTATCGTGAAGGACCTGCAGGGCCAGTACAAGGATCTCAAGATAGATGATAAGACATTAAGGTACAACACGGACTTGATTGAAGCGATCGAACTCTCTCACCTCCTCGAGTTCTGCGAGGTGATTGTTGTAGGGGCTCTCGCGAGAAAAGAATCCAGAGGCGCTCACTACAGGGTTGATTTCCCCGCGAGGGACGATGAGGGTTGGATGAAACATACCCTGGCCTACAAGACCGAAGGAGGTGTTCGCCTCGACTACAAGCCTGTGGTGATCACAAAATACCCGCCCCAGGAAAGGAAATACTAAGGAGGAATGACAATGAAGCACAACTTCAAGATATACAGGTACAACCCCGAAACGGATTCCTCTCCGAGGTTCCAGACCTACGAGGTCGACTGCGAGAAGGGGTGGACCGTCCTTGACGCGCTGAACCAGATCAAATGGTTCATGGATGGGACCCTCTCCTACAGGAGGTCGTGCCGTCACGAGATCTGCGGTTCCTGCGGAGCGAAGATGAACGGGGTGAACGGTCTTCTCTGCAACACACAGATCGAAGATCTACACAGTGCGACCATCACTGTGGAACCGATAAACGGATTCCCTGTTCTCAAGGACCTTATCGTTGACATGGAACTGTTTATCGAAAGGCTGAAAGCGGTGAATCCCTTCTTCATGACCGATACGCCGGCTACCGACAGAGAATATCTTCAGAGTCCTGAGGATAGGGAGGTCATAGATGATGCGGTAGGGTGCATCCTCTGTGGATGCTGCACCGGTTCCTGCCCCTCTTTCTGGTATAACCAGGACTACCTCGGTCCGGCGGCTCTCCTAAAGACCTTCCGTTTCGTCTTCGATTCGAGGGACGAAGGGACCACCGAGAGGCTTGACCTCGTTGATGATAGAAACGGCCTCTGGAGGTGCCATACCATCTTCAATTGTATGGAATGCTGCCCCAAGGAGTTGAATATCACAGAGGGCATCCAGGAACTTAAAAAATTAGCCTTCATGAGGAAAATCTGAGGATCGCTCGGGGGGGGCGCCTTCATGGCACCCCCCCTTTTGCAAGAAAATTAAGGAGGAATTCAAGCGTATGAATATTCATGAATACCAGGCCAAAGAGGTTCTGTCGAAATACGGTGTGGCCACTCCTCCGGGGAAAGTAGCTTTTTCCGTTGAAGAAGCTCTGGCCGCCGCAGAGGAACTGGGACTCCCCGTTGTGGTAAAGGCCCAGGTTCACGCGGGAGGCAGGGGAAAAGGGGGAGGGGTGAAGCTCGCAAAGACCATTGGCGAAGTGAAGGAGCATGCGGGAAATATCATTGGTATGAACCTCGTTTCCCACCAGACTGGACCCGAGGGAAAAAATGTAAGTAAAGTGCTCGTCGAGAAAGCGCCAGCCATAAAACAAGAGCTTTATGTAGGGCTCGTGATCG
>CAZPLX010000213.1:0-3315 GCA_964587345.1 uncultured bacterium | reverse complement strand
GTGCCCTTGAAATGACCCTTTCCCGTCTGGGGTATCCCGCCCCCTTCGGGAAGGGAATCGCCGCTGCGATGAAGGTAATGGAAGGATAAAAAGAGATCACGGAAAAAGGGGTGTCTGTTATGGATGAATTCAAGGTGCTTGCTCTTGATAAACTGCAGCAGGTAGGGATCGATTACCTCAAAAAAGAGGGATTCCATGTAGACGTTATGGGCAAGTTGAAACCGGAAGAATTGAAGGAGATTATCGACGACTACGACGCGATCATCGTTCGCAGTGGGACGAAGGTGCCCGCCCATGTTCTCGAAGGAGTAAAAAGGCTTAAGGTTGTAGGCCGGGCGGGAATCGGGGTGGACAACATAGACATATCCGGAGCTACGAAGAGTGGGGTTGTGGTGATGAACACCCCCGGAGGGAACACAATTACCACGGGGGAACACGCGATATCTCTCATGATGTCTCTTGTGCGGAACATCCCCCAGGCAAACCAGTCGATGAAGGGGGGGAAGTGGGAAAAGGGCCGCTTCATGGGAACGGAGATCTGTGATAAGACACTCGGGATTATCGGCCTCGGAAACGTGGGAAAGGTTGTGGCGGACAGGGCGAAGGGCTTGAAAATGATCGTTATCGGTTTCGACCCGTACCTCTCATCTGAAGACGCGGCCCATCTGGGGGTCGAACTTGTCTCCCTTGATGAGATCTACCAGAGAGCCGATGTGATAACCGTCCACACTCCTCTCACTCCGGAGACGAAAAACCTGATCAGCAGCGATACCATCGGGAAGATGAAGGATGGCGTCCTGATCATAAACTGTGCCCGCGGCGGTATCGTGAACGAGGAAGATATTGTCGCCGCTGTTGAATCGGGGAAGGTTGGGGGTGCGGCCATAGATGTGTACACCCATGAACCGCCTCCACCCGACTGTCCTATATTGAAGAGTGAGAGGATAATCTGTACTCCCCATCTTGGAGCATCGACCCTCGAAGCCCAGGAGAAGGTGGCTGTCCAGATTGGCGACCAGATCGCGGATTATCTCCAGAGAGGTACGATCAGAAATTCCATAAACTTCCCTTCAATTTCAGCGGAACTCGTGCCGATTCTCCGCCCCTACCTCGAACTTGGTGGGAAAATGGGATCTTTCCAGGGGCAGCTCCTCGATGCGAGGCCGGGAGAGATTAGCGTCGAGTATTATGGAGAGGTGAGCAAGTTTATTACGAGTCCGATCACCATGTCGGTGCTCAAAGGTGTGCTCCAGCATCTTTCTGAGGGTGTAAACCTTGTGAACGCGAGGCTTGTTGCCGAGGAAAGAGGGATCAAGGTGACAGAGGCTACTTCTGCGCGGTCGGAAGATTATGCCTCACTGATCCGCGTGAAAGTGAAAAGCAACGGAAAGGAGTTCATCTGCGCCGGAACCACCTTTGGCCATGAACCGATGCTCGTGAAGATCATGGGGTTCCACATCGAGGCTCATCTTTCAGGATCCGTCATTATGATGTACAACGATGATGTCCCGGGTGTCGTAGGACGGGTAGGCACTTATCTCGGTGAGAAAGGAATAAATATTGCGGGCCTTCAGCTCGGAAGGGAAAAAATCGGGGGTACAGCTGTGTCGATGATCAATGTCGATCAAGAGGTTCCTGACGAAGTGATTGCGGGAATGAAACAGCTCTCCGATATCACCGACGCGAAATATATAGTTTTTTAGGGGGTATCCCAAGGTGAAAAATGTGGTTGTCCTCGGTGCCCAGTGGGGAGACGAGGGAAAAGGAAAAATTGTCGATATCTATTCTGAGTTCGCGAGTATCGTGGTGCGCTTCCAGGGAGGGAACAACGCGGGCCACACCCTCGTAATCGATGGAGAGAAATTTATTTTTCACCTTATTCCGTCAGGGATTCTTCACAAGGGAAAGAGGTGCGTCATCGGAAACGGTGTTGTGGTGAATCCCTCCGTGCTCCTTGAGGAGATTGAAACGCTCAAAGAAAATGGTGTTCTCAGGGATAGTTCCCGATTAAAAGTGAGCCACATCGCGGGGGTCATAATGCCCTACCAGATTGCTTTCGACATAGCTCGTGAAGAAAAACTGGGTGCTCATAGAATTGGCACAACCTCCAGGGGTATTGGCCCCTGCTACGAGGATAAGGTTGCAAGGATCGGGGTCAGGATGGGTGACCTCCTTGACAGAGATATCCTCTCGGAAAAACTCGAGAGAGTCCTCGATTTCAAAAACTTTGCCCTCTCCCACTATTACGGGAAAGAGCCGTGCAATTTTAAGGTGACGAGAGACGAATATCTCGAGATGGGGGAGAAGTTGAGGCCTCATATAGTCGATACATCCCTCTTTCTGGAGAAAGAGATGCGAACCGGTTCCAAGGTTCTCTTCGAGGGGGCCCAGGGGACGATGCTCGATGTCGATCACGGGACATATCCTTTCGTGACTTCTTCCAATACCGTGGGAGGAGAGGTCGCGGCGGGAGCTGGGGTGCCCCTGAAAAAGGTGGGGAGTGTCATTGCCGTGACAAAAGCGTATACGACGAGAGTGGGGGGAGGCCCTTTCCCTACAGAACTTTCCGGTGAGGAGGGGCAGTTTCTCAGAGAGATGGGGAAGGAATATGGTGCTACCACGGGGAGGCCAAGGAGATGCGGATGGTTTGATGCAGTTGCATTCGCCTATGCGTCCCGCCTTAACGATTTTGATGGCCTTGCCTTGACTAAGATAGATGTTCTGACGGGCCTTCCCACTGTGAAAATGTGTGTGGGGTACAAAATTAACGGCACGGTTGCGGAATCTTTGGACCCCCGTAGAGAACTCCTGGAGAAGGTGACCCCTGTCTACGAGGAGATGGAAGGGTGGAATGAGGATATCAGAGGAGCGAAAGAATTTTCAGACCTTCCCAAACAGGCCCAGCGCTTCGTGAAGAGAATTGAAGAGGTAACCGGTGTCGAGGCGGTGCTGGTTTCCGTGGGACCTGACCGAAACGCGTCTATAATGAGAAAAAATCCCTTCAGATGAAAACCAGTTCCCTGGTTTTATTCGGAATTTAAGAATTCTGAATGCGGAATTAGGGACTATGAACTATGAACCCGGGAATACGTGTATGTATGTTTTGTTTGACACCTTAACGGGAGATTTATTATAATTCTCTCCCTTGATAACAATGGGCCCATAGCTCAGTTGGCAGAGCACCTGACTTTTAATCAGGTGGCCGCAGGTTCGAATCCTGCTGGGCTCACCAAAAATGTCCCCATCGTCTAGCCTGGCCAAGGACACCGCCCTTTCACGGCGGCGACGGGGGTTCAAATCCCCCTGGGGACGCCA
>CAZPLX010000212.1:0-3337 GCA_964587345.1 uncultured bacterium | reverse complement strand
ATTGTCGCGGAAGAGATGAAAGGAGGCAAGAACTACTTTGAATTCAGAGATAGGTGCGTCTACTGTGACATTGTAGTTCAGGAGCAGAGTGGAAGAGAGCGTCTTATTGACGAAAACAGGGATTTTGTCTCCCTCGCTCCCTACGCTCCAAGGTTTCCCTTTGAAACCTGGATAATCCCTAAAGTCCACTCCTCCGTATTCGAATCGATCGGAGACGGAGTGGTTCAGCCCTTTGCAGAGATTCTTCTCCACACTTTGAAACGGCTCAATTCAGCCCTTGTAAATCCGCCATTCAACTTCGTGATCCATTCATCTCCTTTTCATCATGGAGAGGTGGAACACTATCACTGGCACCTGGAGATTATACCAAAATTGACAAAAATCGCAGGCTTTGAATGGGGGTCCGGGTTCTACATTAATCCGACTCCACCTGAAGAGGCTGCTCTCTACCTGCGAGAGACATCCATTTAGAAAATTCCAATTGAGGTTTAATATGAAAGTTCTGATCGTGTCATCGGAGATTATCCCATACGCAAAAACTGGAGGTCTCGCGGATGTAACAGGAACCCTTCCGAAGGTTTTACGAGGATTGGGTATAGAGGCGGATTGTATCCTTCCGAAATATGGTCTTGTGAAGGATGAACAGTACCAGATTGTCCCCACCTCAGTGGAAGTCAAGGTTCCCATGGGACACAGAGAAGAGCGGGGGAGGATTCTCCAGAGGAATGAGGAAAGCGGTGTAATCACATATTTCGTTGAAAACGGAAGATACTTTGACAGGGAATTTTTGTATGCCACGAAGGATGGAGATTATGTAGACAACGCGGAACGCTTTATCTATTTTTCGAGAGCTGTTCTTGAATTTCTTGTTAATTCGGGGAAGAAGTACGATGTGATTCATTGTAACGACTGGCAGACGGGATTGATTCCTGTCTATTTGAAGACAATTTACAGCGGTTTTGACGTATTCGCAGAAACTGCCACCGTATGTACCGTTCACAACCTTGGATATCAAGGCCTCTTCTGGAGTCACGATATGCCACTTACAGGACTCGGGTGGGAAATGTTTACTCCCAAAGCTCTTGAGTTTTACGGGAAGATCAACTTTCTCAAAGGAGGCCTCGTCTTCGCGGATGTGATCAGTACGGTGAGCCAAACCTATTCACGGGAAATCCAGAAAGAGGAGTTCGGTTTCGGTCTCGACGGGGTCCTCTTTGAGAGGGAGAAGGATCTTTACGGTATATTGAACGGAGTGGATTACGAGGTCTGGAATCCGGTGGACTGTTCCCACCTGAAGGCCAACTATTCATGGGAAAATCGAAGAGGAAAAAAAGAGTGCAAGAAGGAACTTCTCGAAATATACGGGTTTTCCTCTGACACAGACACGCCGGTTATCGGAATTATCTCAAGGCTTGTTGCCCAGAAAGGGTTTGACATCCTTCAAGAAATTGGAGGAAAACTGGCGGCTCTCGACGTAAAATTCGTGATCCTCGGCACCGGGGAGAGAAAGTATGAGGAATTTTTCGACGAAATTGCGAAAAAGTATCCGGAGAAGTGCGGGGTGAAAATTGCCTACGATGATGCACTTGCCCATAAGATCGAAGGAGGGGCAGATATGTTCCTCATGCCATCCAGATATGAACCGTGCGGCCTCAACCAGATTTACAGCCTGAAATACGGGACGGTGCCAATCGTTCGTGCCACGGGGGGACTGGCAGATACCGTTATCGATGTTGATGAGAATCCAGGGGAAGGAACGGGTTTTTCATTTTCCGAATACAGATCGAAGGATCTCTATGAGACTATCGTGAGGGCGTTGTCCTGGTACAATAGAAAGGAAGAGTGGGAGAAAATTGTTATTCGGGGCATGCAGAAAGATTTTTCCTGGGACGTCTCCGCCGGGAAGTACCTGGAGCTTTACAGAACCGCCTTAAATAGAAAGGTGCAGGCTGTTGAGTGATAGAGAAAGGAGTTCATCCCTCGAGATACTTTCACGGATCGTGGAGGTATCAAATTCCAACATTCAGATTGAGGACAGGCTTAAGTTTATCTGCGATATTCTCTCGAAAGAGATGAATGTGGAATGCGTGTCAGTCTACAGGCTTCCGCCCCATTCGCTCTATCTCGAGCCGTGGGTCTCCTCTTGCCTCTCCCTTGAGGAAAGCCGGCTCCAGACCTTCAGGGTAAAATTGGGAGAAGGTGTTTCAGGAATGGCGGCGTGGAAACGGCAGCCATTCTTTGTGGAGGACGTCCAGAAAGTTTCTCCGGGGCTCTCTCTCGTTCCGCCGGAAACAAAAGGATTCGTTTCAGTCTATTCCGTGCCTATCAAGGATGACGTCTACCTCTACGGATCTATGAATTTTTCCACTTCTTTGAAGCGGATCTTCACGGAGATGGAAAAGGAGATCCTGAGAACCGTTTCCATCGAGGTTGCCGGGACAATCCGCAATGCCCTTCTCTACACGGACGCGAGAAAAAGAGTGTCTGAGCTTCTTACCTTGAACGAGATAAGCAGGGCTATCACCTCTTCCTTCAGGCTCCACGATATAGTGACCTATGTTGCCCGTACAACTCTTCGAATCGTGGGTGGTGACGGGTGCGGTATCTGGCTCTTAGGCGGGGAAAAGGGATCTCCGGATATACGTGTGGAGGAAGGATTTCGTGAAAAAGGGATAAAAAAAGAACCGGAAAAGCTGGGGAAAAAGCTCGTTGCCCACATGGTGAGGGAAAGAAAGCCTCTCCTCATCAACTCCCAGACAGAATCCCACTTTTACAAAGAGCTCAAGGGAAAGGGGATTGTATCTTTCATGGGAATTCCTGTTCTGTCGAAAGGGAAGGCACTGGGAGCGATGAATTTTTACCGATACGGGAAAGGAGAGTCCTTTGACCATGAATCTCTCAACCTCGTTCAGACCATCTCCACCCTTCTCGGGAATGTGGTGGAGAACGTGCGCATGTACAGGGAAGCATCTGACCTGGCCCGTGAAAACCAGATAAAGGTGAGGCGCTTTCAAACCCTCTACTCTGTCGCGAGGGTCCTCATGTCGACAATCAAGACAGACAGGCTTTTGTGGGTGATGCTCGACTACCTGACTTCCCCTTCGGGATTTAACTATTCGAGAGCCATTCTTCTTCTCAAGTCCGATGACGGGAAATATCTCGAAGCGAAAATGGCCCTCGGTCCCGTTACGAAGAAGGACGCGAAAATGATGGACAGGTTATTTCGACGGGTGGAAAAGAGCGGGAAAGGAGGGGAGGAACTTGAGAAAATACGGAAGAAATTCTGGGAAAAAATAGGAGAGCGCAAGGTTTTTCTCGAGAGGGGGGACAGGTGCAT
>CAZPLX010000211.1:0-3340 GCA_964587345.1 uncultured bacterium | reverse complement strand
CAGTTAAAATCACCGATTATGACCACTACGATCTTTTTGGAGATGTGGTGGAATAAAAATTGTTTGACTTTTTAAATGGAAAGTGTATATTTTTCTGAAATTTCCATTCATTTGTTATCAGGAGGTCCTGATGAAAGGGATGAAGGAAGTACTTGGGAAAATGAGAGATACACTTATCAGGGATATTTCAAGAAGGGTAAAAGAGACGAGCAAGAATATTAATGAAGATATAGGGGATAATATCGATTCCTGCTTTCAGGAAAGGACGCGGGAATTTGACCTCATCCTCACGAAGAGAGAGAAAGAGAAGCTCCGATTAATCGAAGAAGCTCTCGATAAGATTGGTGAAAAGAGCTATGGAGTGTGTGAAGAGTGTGGGGGGAAAATTCCTAAAGGCAGGTTAAAAGTGATGCCTTTTGCCAAGTATTGCGTGGATTGCAAGGAGTCGATTGAGAGGAGCGAAAGGATACAGTCTGAGGAACCGGAGGAAGGTCTTCGAAAACTTGCCGCTGTAGATTATGACGAGGAGCAATAACCTTCTTTACCCCTCCCCTTGCTCTTTTCGAGACCCTATCGTTTTTTCCGCCTCTTTTTCTTCTGATACCGGTTTACAGCGTTAATGTGTTGACGTAAGGTGCGAGAAAAGTAGTGAGACCCGTCATTTTTCGATACGAAGTAGAGGTATCGTGTCTTCGCGGGGTTAAGGGCTGCTCTTATTGAGTTCGTACCAGGATTGGATATGGGTGAAGGGGGAAGACCCTTGATCAGATAGGTGTTGAACCTGCTGTATGTGGAGAGATCTTTTTTGGTGAGTCTGCCGTCCCATTTTTTTAATCCGTAGATAACTGTAGGGTCCATTTGAAGGCGCATGTTCTTCTTCAACCGACTGTAGATGATTGATGCGATGATCGGCATCTCAGCCTGAAGAGACGTCTCTTTCTCTATAATTGATGCAATGGTGATGATCCTGTTGAGAGGAATTCCCATTGTGATGCGCCTCTTTTCCATCTTTTTCGAAAAACCTTTCCTGAAACGTTTCACCATCATGGTGATGATCGATCTTTCGTTCATCCCCCGGGTCATCAGATAAGTGTCGGGAAAGAGAAATCCTTCGAGAGTGGGTAAGTCGATTTCGTAGCTTTTTGCCACTTCCCCGGATCCCGCAAGTTGAAGAAATCTTTCTTTGCTCGCGATCCTGTATCTTTCAAGTATCTGGCCAATGTCGTAGATCGTGCTCCCTTCCGGGATGGTGATGTAGTAAGTGGCAACCTCTCCCTTCACGAGTTTCGAAAGAACCGTTGAGGGTCTCTGGGGGGCGGGAAAGACGTATTCACCTGCCTTGACCTTTTTTGTATTCATGGTGATCTGGGCAAGGAGGGTAAAAAGGCCGGGTGAACTGATAATTTCCTCCTTCTTCAGTTGCGCGACTACCCTTTCAAATGAGGTTCCTTCCTCTATATAGATTCGCCGCGTCGTTCCCTCTTTTGTAAGGGTGGGGGGAAGGTAGAGAAAAAAAACAAAAAGCAGGGCAGTTGCGATAACATCTGCACATGCGAAGATCAGGAGAAACTCGCTCATCTTTCTGACGATTTGCCGTTTCCACCCTTTTCCCTCAGCCATCCCATCGCTCCGAATCGAGATAACTCTGGAGAATGACCGTTGCAGCCAGTTTATCGATCACTTTTTTCCTTTTTTTCCTTCGCACCTTATCCCGGATCAACTCTTTTTCAACAAAGGCTGTGGTGAGTCGTTCGTCCCAGGTGATAACTTCCACATTCGTAAGAGAGTCCTTCAATAAATCTACAAATTCAAGTACTTCTGATGCACTTCTTCCTATCCTCCCAGAGAGGTCGATGGGGAAACCAAGAATAATTGTGGACACGTCATGGAGGTGGGTGAGTTCGGCGATCTTCCTGATATCGTGGTCTACGCTGCTTCGTTCCATTACCTCAAGGGGGGATGCGATGGTGCATGTGGGGTCGGAGAGAGCGATTCCTATCCTCTTTGATCCATAATCCAAACAAAGTTTTCTTTTCATTACTCCTCCCTTTAGAAAAAGTCTATTTTAGGAGGAACAGGAATGTCAACGTATCATCAACTCCGTGTGCACTCTCCTCCTTCCTTGACAATGTGTCTCGAAACGGTATCAAATAGTTCAAATGGCAGGGGGTATATCCTCATTTAGAGGTATAAAGGGAGTCCTTCCCGGTCATTCCGTGTCACGGGAAGGACTGACAGGCGTCTCTCTTTTCGTTTTTCCTGAGGGGGCTTCCGGTGCGGTTTCTGTGAATGGTTTCGCATCGGGGACCCGGCAGATCGACTCTCTCTTCCCCCACCACACCGTGGATAGAATTCATGGGATTCTCATATCGGGTGGTTCCATTTTCGGTCATGAGTCGGCTTCCCCGGTTGTAAAAACTTTGAGCCGGGAAAAGATCGGCCTGGATACGGGAACTCTCTATCTTCCTGTCGTGCCGGGAGGGGTTATTTTCGATCTTTCCTTTCCGGAAAACAGGGAGGTCGATTTTATGGCGCTGGGCGAGGACGCTGTTGCAGATGCCCTGTCGGATAGGGGTGGAGAAAAGTGTCAGGGGGCAGGTGCAGGTGCAACGGTAGGGAACTTGAAAGGCCTAGAGTATGCGACAAAAACAGGCCGGGGCAGTTCCATCCGGGAAGTGTCAGGGTACCATGTAGGGGTGATGGTAATTTTAAACGCTTTCGGGGACGTACTCAATGATTCGGGGAAAACCGTTGCGGGTCTTCGCAAAGAAGAGGGAGCAGAATTTTCCGATACGTGTGCCCACTTTCGGCAGGGTTTCACACGGGAACCCTTCCTGACAGACGAGAACACCACCATCACACTTGTTGCCACTGATGGAGCCATGAGCAGAAAGGACCTCGGGATCGTAGCAAAGATGACCCATACCGTTCTCGCGCGATATATCCGACCTTACGGTTCCCTCTTTGATGGGGACACAATATTTGCTGTATCAACGGGGAAAAGTAAGCCGGTAGAAAATCTCATGCAGTTCGCGACTGTTACAGGGGCTATTCTATACGATGCACTCATGGATGCTGTGTTCTCGGCGGAGTCAGCAGGGGGCGTGCCCTGTGGAAGGGAAATGAAAAAAAGGGGGGGATAAGGTGCGTGATATCGAGAAGGCTTTGAAAGAATTATTGAACGATGAGGTCGACGCGGTGAGAGAGGAGGCGACGAGCGCCCTGGGAAAATATTATGCGAGGAGAAAGTTTCCTGAATTCATGGGGACCCTTACATCAGGAAAGCCAGAAGACAGGTTGAGAGTTGTCTATGCTGCCGAGGAGATGGGGGGGGATGAGG
>CAZPLX010000210.1:0-3353 GCA_964587345.1 uncultured bacterium | reverse complement strand
TTAAGCCACTGGAGTGAACGGAGCAGTCCGTAAACCCCCCATACAGATATCTCGTTACAGGTGCTGGAGGTTTTATCGGTTCGAATATCGCGGAACATCTCCTAATGGAAGGTGCCCTTGTACGTGTGTATGATAATTTCCTCACAGGTAAAAGGGAAAATTTGAAAGGGTTTAAGGAAGCATATGGGGAAAAATTTCACCTGGTGGAGGGGGATGTGCGGGACCGTTCATCCGTCGAAGCAGCCTGTGAAGGGATTGACTTTGTTCTTCATGAAGCTGCTCTTCCCTCGGTTCCCCGATCCGTGGAAGAGCCATTTCTCACAAATGAGATCAACGTGGGAGGAACCCTGAACGTTCTTCTCGCGGCGCGAGAAAAAAAAGTCAAAAGGGTAGTTTTTGCCTCCTCCTCTTCAATTTACGGGGACAGTCTCACTCTTCCCAAAATTGAGACTATGACTCCCGCGCCAAAATCGCCTTACGCACTGCATAAGCTTACAGGGGAACACTACTGCAGGCTTTTTTTCGAACTTTACGGTCTCGAAACTGTAGCTCTCCGCTACTTTAACGTATTCGGCCCCCGTCAGGACCCGGGCTCCATGTACGCCGCGGTAATTCCCAACTTTATTACCGCTCTCATCTCGGGGAACCAGCCGGTTGTGTACGGAGACGGAGGCCAAACCAGAGATTTTACTTATGTGGAGAACGTTGTAGAGGGAAATATACTCGCCTGCACGGCACCTTTCGAAGCGTGCGGGAAATATTTCAACCTTGCATGCGGGGAGAGGTACTCACTTCGTGAACTCATCGACTTAATCGGAAATCTCACAGGGGTAGACCCCGATCCCACTTTCGAGGAGGAGCGGATAGGTGATGTGCGTGACTCTATGGCCTCCATCACTAAGGCCGAAGAACTGCTCTCCTACAGAGTGGGGGTAAAATTCGAAGAGGGGCTGAAAAAAACTGTTGATTGGCACAGAAAAAAAATAGGTCTTTAACAGGCACATCTTTTCTTCTCAATCAGAGAAATCTACACAAAGATTTCATTTTAAGGCATCATAAACTCTATGAAGGGGATCCATCGAAAATTCTTATCGGCTATTCAGCGCTACGGGATGCTCAAGGAAGGAGACACCGTTGTGGTTGGTCTCTCCGGCGGGCCCGATTCGGTAACCCTTTTTCATCTTTTCACGGGTTTCATAAAGAAACTTTCCCTCACAAAGCTGGTTGCTGTACATGTGAACTACTCTATGCGAGGTGTGGAATCAGAAGATGATCAGATATTTGTAGATGAATTAACATCAGAAAAGGGAATAGAACTGCATGTAAAAGTCGTTCCACCGGGAAGGTTTCAGAAAATGGGGAATGAAAACTTTCAGGATGCGGCGAGAAAAATCAGGTACGAATTTTTCCATGAAGTGGCAAGAGCAACATCGGCGAACCGGATCGCACTGGGTCACACCCTCGATGACCAGGCCGAGACTGTTTTCATGCGTTTCATTGAAGGGCAGGGAATAAAGGGTTTAAAAGGAATCCCCCCCGTATCAGAGGGTAAAGTAATCAGGCCTCTCATCGAAACATCGAGGGAAGAGATTCTTGAATTTCTCAGATCAGAATCGCTTTCATTCAGGTCTGACAGTTCAAACCTTGAAAGCGGCTACGCACGTAACAGGGTAAGAAATGAAGCATTTCCCTTTCTTTCCAGGATGAGTGAAAGGGACGTAAAGAAGACGGTGGTTCACGCGGGAGACCTTTTCAGGCAGCTGGACCAGCTCGTAGACGGACAGGTGGATGATATGTACACAGGGTGTGTGAATCCAAGCGATATGTCGATCTCCTTGCCCCCTTACAGAGACTATATGGAAATAATTCGAAAGAGCTTTCTCGTAAGCATGGGGCACCGCCTCCTCGGGAAAGAACTGAACAGAAGAATCATAGAAAAAATTGATGAACTCCTCATGGGGGAACATCCCTCATTTCGCATCGACCTCCCCGGTGGATTTTATTGTGAACGAGCCTACGAAATTGCCCGTATTTGCCAGGGTCAGGAAAAAGAGATCGATTTTTCTCTTCTCATCGAAGGTCCGGGAGTCTATCATCTGGGGGATGGTGATGAAATAATATCCATTAAATACGTGGAGGAAAGTGAAGAAAAGGAGATCCTCCAACAGGTAAAGAGCAATTTGGATCTAAGCGCATTTTTAGCCCATGACGATTTTTTCCCCCTCGAAGTGAGAAATTTCAGGGAGGGTGACAGGATGGTTTCCTTCGGAATGAGAGAGGGAAAAAAGGTCAAAAAAATATTCATAGAAAAGAAGATTCCCCGTCAGAGGAGGCGATCAATTCCCCTTGTCCTTTCCAGGGGAGAGATAATCTGGGTTCCTGGAGTGGGAAGAAGCAACTTACATCCCCTCCGTGGTAACCGTAAAAAAATTGTTGTGTTAGAATATAGGGGCACATAATATAGTCTCATTGGGTAGCTTTTGTACGCTATCTCTGCGGATATAGAGGAGGAGTATCTTTGAACCATTTTTATAAGAATTTAGTCGTATGGCTCTTCATTTCCCTGTTGATGGTCTTTCTCTTCAATCAGTTCAAAGCACAAAAGACCAACGTTGAAGAGATCAGTTTTACAGACTTCATCCAATCTGTGGAAAAGAAACAGGTGAAAGAAGTACTCATAAAGGGGCAGGAAGTATCCGGGAAATATGTATCGGGAGTGAAAGCGGGCGTGAAGGGTTTTAAAACCTACACCCCTGACTATCCGGAACTCATTAAAACATTACGGTCTCATCATGTGAAGATCGCGGCCAAACCTGTCGATGATAACCCCTGGTACATGACTCTCCTCATCTCCTGGCTGCCCATGATCCTCCTGATCGGAGTATGGATATTTTTCATGCGCCAGATGCAATCGGGAGGAGGAAAGGCGATGACTTTCGGAAAATCAAAGGCCAGGCTCTTAACTGAAACAACGAATAAGGTTACCTTTGTCGATGTGGCAGGTGTTGAAGAAGCCATGGAAGAGCTCCAGGAAATCATAGAATTCCTGAAGGATCCGAAGAAATTCACCCGCCTCGGGGGAAGGATCCCGAAAGGGGTGCTCCTCGTGGGACCTCCTGGTACGGGGAAAACCCTCCTGGCACGGGCCATAGCGGGGGAAGCAGCTGTTCCTTTCTTTACCATAAGCGGTTCTGACTTCGTTGAGATGTTCGTCGGTGTCGGCGCGGCGAGGGTGAGGGATCTTTTCACACAGGGGAAGAAACACGCTCCCTGCATCATGTTCATCGACGAGATCGACGCCGTGGGGAGGCACCGCGGCGCAGGTTTAGGCGGTGGCCATGATGAACGGGAGC
>CAZPLX010000209.1:0-3354 GCA_964587345.1 uncultured bacterium | reverse complement strand
CCTCCCCCTTGTCGATGCGAGAAGGCGGGAAACCCCCTCTTCGATGATCCCCCCCGCGACTCCCCCCCATCCCCCGTGAAGAAGGGCGAATGCAGCCACTCGGGTCGATGCCACGATCACAGGAAGGCAGTCGGCGGTAAAAATTCCTCCCCCTACCTCCCCTCCAGAACATATCAAGCCATCTCCATCTCTTGGGGGGAACTCATGCAGCATCTTTCTGTCCACATTATGAATCTTTGTCCCATGAACCTGGTTGAGAATCGCAATTTTCTGTAGGGGAACAGCTGAAAACCTAACCGATTCAGGGACAAGTCCTCTCTGATCAGTGTCAAATCCCCTCGCTCCAAAAGCATGGATCAACCACCCAAGCCTGTTCAGAAGAGGGGACTGGAGAAAGAACGTTCCCTTCACGGCTTTTCCAGAAAATCGCGGAATTCTGTAAACTCATAAGGGTCGGGGATCGTAAACTCCATCCGCTTAGCCGACCTGGGGTGATCAATAGATAGATGGAAGGCATGGAGCAGGTTCCTCGTGAGAGTGTATCTCTTCTCCTTTCCTCTTTCCCTGATTCTCAAATCTCTTCCCTTTCGCGAGTAGAGAGGGTCACCCACCACAGGGTGGCCAAGATGAGAAGAGTGGACCCGGATCTGATGGGTCCGACCCGTTTCAAGTGTATATTCCACCATGGAAAAGTCACTCACTTCCTCGATCACCCGGTACCGCGTAACTGCTCTTCTCCCGGAACGGGTAACTACCGCCATTTTTTTCCTCTCTTTCGGATGACGTCCGATCTTTGTTGCGATGATCCCCTCTTTTTCCTTCATTCTTCCAAATACAAATCCATGATATTTCCGCCCGATCGAATGGGCTGCAAACTGCTCCTGCAGAATCATGTGATCCCTGTCATTTTTCGCAACAACCATTACGCCTGAAGTATCCCTGTCCAACCGGTGAACGATTCCAGGCCGAAAAGGTTCCCCACCCGCCGATAGAGTGTCCATCTTGAAGAGAAGGGCATTCACCAGGGTCCCCGAAGGGTGTCCGGGAGACGGATGGACAACGATCCCTGCAGCTTTGTTCACAACTGCAAGAGAATCATCCTCGTAGAGAATCTCAATTTCTATCTCTTCTGGAGAAAGATCCGGTAATTCAGTGGGAGGAATAATCACTGATATCTGGCATTTCTCTTTGAGCTGCGTCCCCGCTTTTTTTGGCACCACACCGTCTACGGTAATACAGCCCCTTTCAATAAGCTTTTTAATGGCTGATCGGGAGAGATCCGGAAAATAATCGAGGAGAACCCTATCAAGTCTCTTCCCATCAGTTCCCCTCTTAAGGGAGAAGTGAAACTCTCTTGTCATATCACCAGATTTTCGAAGGAATCCTCGGAGCCTGTTTCACGAGAACATCGACAAGGGCCTGTTCAAAGAAGGCATAACTCTTTAGGATATCCCCGTCCACTCTGTTTTCATAATAACGCCTCCCCTCATCGATCTCTTCCCTTAACAACTGAAAGAGGGTATCCCGTTTAATCCCTTCCTCAAGTTTCGTATTGTTGTAGAGAGCAATATCGGATACCACCGCCCTCGCAATCCTCTTCGCAACCTGGGGATCTCTCACCTTTTCCACATTTTCACCTCCTCTCCTCACTTCAGAATTAATTTACCTTATTTTCAGCGCAAGATATACATTTCTTCCCTTTCTCTTCACGAGAAAAGAGACCACTTCAGTTTTCAGCAAAGTGATAACCCTATCGTAATGAGATCGATCGTGAATATCCTTTCCTCCAATGTGGAGTATCAGGTCACCTTTCCTCACGCCACCCTCTGATGCTGGACTTCCGGGAGCCACACTCACAACTCGCACCCCCCCGTGAATTCCCATTCGCTTTTTGTCCCGCGGGGAAATATTATCGACGACAAGGCCGAAAGGATCGGGGTTCCCCTCTTTTAATGAAAACGTCTCTCCTTCACTCGGCATCTCTCCAATAATGAGGGTAATGTGAAGACTCTTTCCGCCCCGCAATATCCCTATACCTGCACTCTTCCCTACGGAAGAAGTCGCAACCTGCCTCTGGAATTTCCCCACCGACTCGACCGGTTTCCCGTCAAAAGTGAGTATAATATCTCCCCTCACGATTCCTCCTTTCATGGCGGGAGAATCTTCAAACACATTGTTCACCAGTACCCCTTCCTTACCCTGGATATTGAAAGATTCCGCGAGGGGCCCCGTGAGATTCTGAATTCCCACTCCGATAAAACCACGGCGAACCGTACCTGTACGGATAATCTGTTCCGAAATATTTTTTACAAGATTTATAGGAATGGCAAAACCGATTCCCTGCCCGGCACTGATTATCGCAGTAGCAATCCCTATAACCTCCCCCGAAAGGTTCAGGAGGGGACCTCCACTGTTCCCCGGGTTGATAGACGCATCGGTCTGGATAAAATCCTCATAGGCTTCCACCCCGATATCTGTACGTCCGATTGCGCTGATCACCCCCACGGTAACAGTAGAGTTCAAACCGAATGGATTTCCCACGGCCACGGCCCAGCTGCCCACCTTCAGCGTCGAAGAATCGCCCAACTTCGCGGGAGAAATGTTCTTGTCTGCCGAAATTTTCAGCACAGCTATATCCGTCTTGGGATCCACTCCCACCACTTTTGCAGAGTATTCCCTCTTGTCATAAAGACGTACACTGATTTCCCCGGCATCCTTGATCACATGCTCGTTTGAAATAATATACCCCTTGGGGGAAATGATAAGGCCTGAACCAAGACTTGTTTCTCCTCCATGAGGAGATTCCGGAAAAAGTTCTTCGAGAAAGTTATGATAATAAGGTTTTTTCTTTGCCCCCTGTTTTTTTATTTTCGGAGTTGTACTGATGTTGACTACGGAAGGAATAGCTTTTTCGGAAACCGCAATAAACGCGTTCTCAAGGCTTTTCAGGAGGTCAGAAGATGGGGGAGGAACATCACCCGCCCCCCCCCTTCCCGAGGTGCCTGGTTCCTGCCATCCGCCCCTCTCACATCCAAGGAAGAACAGGATCGATATGAACAGGCAGAGGACACACAAGAGGGGGGGAAAATTATTTCTCTTTCTCATGGGAGCATCACGAAAAAGACGCACCATTTATCTCTCCCAGGATCTTTTGCGCCTCCTCTACATCCCTTTTGATCTGGGAAACCAGTTCTTCAGGCGCGGCATACTTCCTCTCATCTCTGATCTTGTCAATAAGATATACCGAAACATCCTCCCCGTACATTTCCCTTTCTAATTCAAGATAGAATTCCTCCACGCGAAGTGGTTTTTCAACGAGGTAGGGATTTACACCGGTGCTGCGTACTCCCCTCT
>CAZPLX010000208.1:0-3356 GCA_964587345.1 uncultured bacterium | reverse complement strand
CCGTTTTAATCATTGCTGAATCAGAAAAGTCCTCCTCCCCTGTGATGAATGTCAACAAAGGAGATGGTAAAATAGATGAAGAAAGGGCCAGAGGGGAGAGAGGTGAGGTGAGCGGAGGAATGGATGAGGAGAGGTTTCTCGTAGAAGCATTGTCAGGAGAAGTGATCGATCTTCTCTCAGAAAATATTTCCTTTCCTCTCCCTCTGATAGAAGTCCCCATGACCATCAATGGCGACGAGTTTCTTTTTCCCGGGAGAGAAGAGGAGGTGTGTATGATCCCCTACCCCAGGGATTACATGCTCGTATCGTACATTCATTTTCTTTCGGAGAGGGAAAAGAAGATGGAGGAGGGATTATCCCCCCTTTCCCTTCTTACGAGATTCATGGAGGACAGGGACCAGATCGACGGGGAAAACTTCTGCCTCTACCTGAAGAAGGGTGTAGGAGGAACTCCTTTCCCCGCCGGGGGAAAAGCTTCTCTCTATTACAGACCTAGAAAAATAGAGCGCGGAAAGGCCTACTGGATGCGAGGGACATTACTGACCCTTCACGGAGACGACCTCTACACTCGTTTTGCCCGGGTACTCTTAGATCTCCTGATTAAAGAATGGAAAGAGACGAGTGTAAGATATGAGTGGGAATCTGAGGCACTCCGTTTTCACGTGGATGAAACAAAAATAGTCTCACCCTGAATGGGAAGAGATCTCCCCCCTACCTTTTGAAACCAATGAGGGGAATAGTCATTATATTCATGTAGCATGGAGATAATCTTTTCCACAAATACATTCTAAAAGGAGGAATGCACATGGCAAAAATTGGAGATTCTGTTCAGACCGCGGATTTCAAAGCAGAGAAACATGTTCCCGCAATCGAGATCGAAAAAACAGGTGAGGTGGCAACCGTAACCGCTACAGTAGGCCGGGAAATCGCGCACCCCAACACGACAGAGCACCATATCAGGTGGATTTCCCTGTACTACCAGGGGGAGGGAGACAAGTTCATTTTTCACCTTGGGAAATTTACCTTCGATGCTCACGGTGAGTCCACAGAAGGGGCAAACCAGGGGCCCGTCTTCACTGAACCTACTGCCCGCACATCTGTAAAAGTCCTGAAGCCTGGAAAAATCCTCGCTGTGAGTTACTGTAATATTCACGGTCTCTGGGAATCTTCGGCTGACGTGTGATCCACCCAGGGGGCAGTTTCTTCCCTGAAGAGGGTGCCGGTTCTTACGGCTACATGAGGATGGCCAGCAATTTATAGGTGAGAAAGCTTACTATGCCCGTTCCTGGGAGTGTGAAGATCCAGGCGTAGAGGATTTTTTTGCTTACACCCCATCTGACAGCCGATAGGCGCCTGGTTGCACCGACTCCCAGGATCGATCCGGTGATAGTGTGAGTCGTGGAGACGGGGATTCCCAGATGTGCGGTAAATAAAAGAATCAGGGATGCCGTGCTTTCTGCTGCAAAGCCGTGAACCGGTTCTATCTTGATCATCCGTGCTCCGAGTGTTCTCATCACATTCCAGCCTCCGATGGCCGTTCCCAGGCCCATTGCCCCTGCACAGAGAAAAACCACCCATACAGGAACGGTGATCGTATTGAGATACCCACCCGTGAAAAGGGCAAGGGTGATCACCCCCATCACCTTCTGAGCATCGCTCGTCCCGTGTGAGAAGGCCATGACTCCTGCGGACACGATCTGGAGCCTTTTGAACAGTGTGTTCGACGTCCCTCTCGACACACGGAAGAAGAGGCGAAAAATGGGGACCATCACAAGAAAACCGATGATAAAACCGAGAAGGGGGGAGACGAGCATCGCTTCGAATATCAATTTAAGGGAAGAGATATTAAGAACCCTGAATCCTCCATGGGCAATACCCGCTCCCATGACCCCACCGATCAAGGCATGGGAAGCACTTATGGGAAGGCCCATAAAGGTCGTAACCGTGTTCCAGAAAATACCCCCCACCAGGGCAGCGCATACCACGGTTAGAGTTACGAGCTCCGGGGAGACGATCCCTTTTCCAATTGTTTTCGCCACGGCTGTGGAAAAAAAAGCGCCGGCAATGTTAAGCGTCGCGGCCATAAGAACTGCGCGCTGGGGACTCAGAACGCGGGTGGAAACAACAGTCGCGATGGCATTGGCGCTGTCGTTCCATCCGTTGGTAAAATCAAATAGGAGGCCGAGTATGACAACGACGAAGATCAGCCAGGAAGGTTCCAATGAAGCGCTCCCTCTGCATCCACTTTACTCACGAGTACTTGAGAACAACTCCCTCGATTATATTCGCCACGTCCTCGCACGAGTCCACGGCGTTCTCGAGGTTGTCGTAAATCTCCTTCCATTTCATCACTTCCATCGGGTTGTCTTCTTCTTCAAAGAGCTTCGCAATGGCACTTCGAAGAAGCATATCCGCTTCATTTTCCAGACGATTTACCTCTATACAGGAACTCATGATATCTTCAGAATTTCTCATGTCATGAAGAAGCGCCACGGCCTTTAAAATCTCTTCACTGGAACTTACGAGGACTTGGGAAAAAGCCTTCGCCGTATCGGTTGTCCTGCCTATTTTGAAAAGGTTCAGCCGCTCGGAAACTGCCTGCATATAGTCGAGAACATCATCGAGTGTGCACGCAAGACTGTAGATATCCTCCCTGTCGATGGGAGTCACAAAGGTCCTGTTCAACCGTTCGACTATCTCGTGAGTAATATCATCTCCTTCCGACTCTTTCTCCTTGATCTTGCCCGTTAACTCCTCTGACCGGTCATAATTATGAAAGAGCTCTTTCATGAGCTTCGCACCTTCAAGAACTTTCCGGGTTTGCTGCTCAAATAGGTCAAAAAACTTCTCATCTCTAGGAAAGAGTCGAAACTTCATCTTGCTCCCCCACGCCCTCATCTTGCAATGAAAATTGTACTTTCAATCTAGCAGAATTCTCTCGCCTTGCAACTCTTTTCTGGTTCTCATTTGAGGATGGGAACGGTAGAGTAAGAGAAAAGAGATCATACCTCATGAGGAGGTGAAAAAATATGCAAATCGGTGTCATCGGAGGGGGTGGAGCGGCAGGTGAGAGGTACAGGGATGCAGAGCGTGTCGGGGAATTAGTCGCTACGAGGGGGGCTGTTCTCATAAATGGAGGCCTTGGTGGCGTTATGGAAGCATCGGCGAAAGGCGCCAAAACCGCTGGAGGCACCACTATCGGTATCATCCCCGGATCGCACCGGAAAGAGGCGAATCATTACATCGATCACATCATTTCAACAGACATGGGCCATGGGAGAAACGTCCTGATCGCCCACTCATCAGACGCTCTGATCGCCATCGGGGGAGAGTTTGGCACCCTCTCGGAAATTGCC
>CAZPLX010000207.1:0-3388 GCA_964587345.1 uncultured bacterium | reverse complement strand
TCATCAGTTGGTTCGCCGGTGGTGAAGTCTTTCGCAGCGGCTGCACGTTCATTCGCGGCAAGGGCAAAGTTTTTTACTTTCGCCCCGGACACGAGACGCATCCGATCTACCACAACGAACAGATTCTTCGCGTGATCGCCAACGCTTGCTGTTGGGCTACGCCGAATGATGCGCCGTACACGAAGGAAGCCCGGAATATCGTGTAGAGCATGTGAGAGCACAGCTCTTTTCCGTATTTCTCGAGGAAGAGGTGCCCTTTCCTTTTATTGCTCTCGTTGTGTCGGGAGGACATACTGTCATGTTCGAGGTGAGAGACTTTGTGGACATAGAAACTCTTGGCCATACCCGGGATGATGCGGCGGGAGAGGCCTTCGATAAAGTAGCCAAATTTCTCGGTCTCGGGTATCCCGGTGGAGAAGTGATTGATCGTCTCGCAAAAGAAGGAAATCCGGATTTCGCTCACTTCCCCAGGGCATTTGTCCGGGATAAAAGTCTCGAATTTTCCTTCAGCGGACTAAAAACTGCGGTGGTGAACTACGTGAGAAGGGAGGGGGAAGAATCAATCTCGAAGAACATGAACGATATATGTGCCTCCTTTCAGGAAGCGGTCGTGGATGTCCTCGTAGAAAAAATAGTTCTCGCAGGAAGGAAGAAGAATATTCCAAGGCTTGTTCTTGCGGGAGGAGTCGCGGCGAATTCAAGGCTTAGAGAAAAACTGGGAGAGAGGGTGGTTGCGGAAGGGATGTCTCTCTTTGTCCCCGAGGTAAAGAATTGCACGGACAACGCTCTCATGATCGCATATCTGGGGGCAAAGATGTACGAAAGGGGTATCCTTTCAGGACTCGATCTGAACAGCTATCCCACAATAAGGTATTGAGATGATCCACCCTTCCAAACTTCTCGTCCTTCTTGACATGAAACCGAGCAAATCGCGGGGACAGAACTTCCTCTCCGATGGGAATATTGCGAGGAAGATTGTCGATTCTTATGTTCAGGAGGAGGACCATCTGATCGAAGTGGGGCCAGGGCTGGGAGCCCTTACATTTCTCATGGAGAAGCGGGCTGCATCTCTCATTGCCGTTGAGGTGGACAGGCGGCTCTCAGGGTATCTGAAGAGGGAACTCCGGGAAGAATCGGTAAGGGTCATCGAGGGAGATTTCCTTGAACTGAAAGAGCACTTTTTCGAGAAGGAAATGAAGCAAAAAGGAGGTCCCCTCACACTTTTCGGAAACCTCCCCTACTCAATTTCGGGCCAGATCGTGATGAGGATAATCACATTGCGAAGATGCATCAAAAGGGGGTACATCATGCTCCAGAGGGAAGTGGGCCGGAGACTTACGAGTTCTCCCCGATCGAAAGAGTATGGTGCTATGACCGTCTTGCTCCAGGGGGTATCCAGGGTACGTCTCCTCTTCCCGGTTTCAAAACAGAGCTTTTTCCCGGTGCCGGAGGTCGATTCCTCCTTTCTTGAGATCGATTTTTCCCATCCTCCTGAATGGACGATCGATAATTTTCCTCTTTTCAGGATGGTTGTGAACCGCATCTTCCAGAAACGGCGGAAAATGATAAAGAATGGGGTACGCTCCCTCTCCGAAGAATGGGGGATGGAACAGAAAAGGATTTTTGATATTCTCGAAAGAGAAGGAATTTCTCCCCGCGCAAGGCCGGAGGAAGTGGATGTCGAGAGATTTGTGGCACTCGCGAATGCAATCGGCAAAGAGTTGCCTGGAGGGAGGTATAAATTTGAGTAGACAGGGACTTTTTGAGGCACTACAATCAAGGTCGTTTGATCGATTCTTTTGGTGTGGTCAACTTCCATGACAGATGAAAAGAAGAAGAAAAGGAAAGAGGGGGAAAAGCCCCGGTATATTGTGGTTGAAGGCCCGATTGGAGTGGGTAAGACGTCCCTCGCAAGGATTCTTGCTGATTTTTTCCACTCACGACTCGTGTTGGAAGAGGTGGATAAGAACCCTTTCCTTGAACGTTTCTACGATAACAGGACCAAGTATGCTTTTCAGACCCAGATATTTTTCCTCCTTTCCCGCTACCGGCAGCAGAGAGAACTGCTCCAGGGAAACCTTTTCGAAAGAGGGGTTGTGGGAGATTACGTGTTTCAGAAGGATAAGATTTTCGCCTATATGAATCTTGAGGATGACGAACTCCATCTCTACGAAGCACTCTACAGGCTCCTCGGGGCAAAAATTCCCCGCCCTGATTTTGTCGTGTACCTTCAGGCAAAACCAGAGATTCTCCTTCAGCGGGTCAGGAAGAGGAACAGCGATTCCGAGAGAAACATTTCCCTTGACTATCTGAGGGCTTTGAGCGAAGCTTATAATGAGTTTTTCTTCCATTATGTAGATACGCCTTTGTTGGTTGTGAACACCTCGGAGATTGATTTCGTGGAATCTCCGAAAGATTTGAATCACCTGATCAGAGAGATCAGGGGGATAAAAAAGGGAGTTCAGCACTACATACCGCTTGGATCCAGGTAGAAGGACCGGGACGGGAGGCTGAAAATAGATGTGTACCCCCAAAAGAGGGGTGAATACGCCTTCCGCCTGGAAGGTTTTTTTTTGGGGTGAAATGGGTGAAGAAAATCACCATGCTCGACATTAGGAAGATGAAGGAAGAGAAGAGGAAAATCGTGGTAATCACGGCTTACGACTTTCCCTTCGCCCGCATATTTGATCCCCTCGTGGATATCATTCTCGTGGGAGATTCTCTCGGTATGGTCCTCTACGGGTACGATTCGACCCTTCCTGTTACCATGGACGACATGGTGAGGCACACCATGGGTGCGGGGGCGGGGAGAAAAAGGAGTCTCCTCGTGTCCGATATGCCCTTTGCGAGCTTCCAGATTTCTCCCGAATGTGCCGTGGAGAATGCCTGCCGGCTTGTCAAGGAGGGGGGGGCGGAGGCTGTCAAACTCGAGGGAGGCGTTTCGGCCCGGAAGGTCATCGAGAAACTTACTTCAGTTGATATACCCGTAATGGGCCATGTGGGGTTAACCCCACAGTCGATCCATCGTATGGGAGGGTACAGGATCCAGGGAAGGGAAAAAAAGGCGAGAATCAGGCTCCTCGACGATGCGAAAGCGGTGGAAGCTGCCGGTGCCTTCTCTCTGGTTCTCGAGGGGATTCCCTCGGAAGTAGCGGCAGAAATCACGGAGTCTTTATCGATCCCCACAATAGGGATCGGGGCTGGTCCTTCCTGTGACGGGCAGGTCCTCGTCATGCACGACCTTCTTGGTCTCTTCAAGAAATTTACCCCTAAGTTTGTGAAACGCTACGCAGATCTCACATCGGTGGTGGAGAAGGCTGTAGAAACCTATGCCGATGAAGTTCGGGAAGGGACCTTCCCCGGAGAGAAACACTCCTTTTTCCTGGAG
>CAZPLX010000206.1:0-3398 GCA_964587345.1 uncultured bacterium | reverse complement strand
CGGGAGGAGAAAAGAGCTTCGACGGTGAATTTCCCCAGAATTC
This sequence comes from uncultured bacterium, assembly GCA_964587345.1. Taxonomy (GTDB): domain Bacteria; phylum Desulfobacterota; class Deferrimicrobia; order J040; family J040; genus CAZPLX01. The sequence goes on along the minus strand of CAZPLX010000206.1, from coordinate 3,355 downwards.
ACTCTCCCTTCTCGGAATGGAAACAATCTCTATGGGACTTGTCGATCCTCCTGACGATTCCTTCGAGGTGGTTCTTTCGTGTGACAGGGAGAGAAACAGCTACAGGAAGTTTATCGCGAAAGAGGGTGTTCTCTACGGGGGAATATTTATCGGCGACATTGAAAAAGCGGGGATCGTGACGGGGATGGTGCGGAATCGTGTGAAGATAAATGGTTCTCTTGACCATCTCCTTACGGGGCCTCCGGAGCTGGTGATGCTCGATAAGACTTACAGGGACGAGAAACTTACCAGGCCAGTAGTTCGTTAGCGCCCGATGAAAAGATCTGACAAGAAGGCGGGGTTTGCCCTTCCCGACAGAGATTCGCTGGAAAAAGTCAACAGGCTTACCACTTTCTACATCGCCACATCTTTCCTCTACCTTATCGCGGGAATGGTCTTCGGGCTGGTAATGCTTTTTACAGGGACGGATGATTTTGTCTTTCTTCACGTCCACCTTCTCCTCATCGGATTTGTCATTTTCATGATCTATGGGGTGGGGTACAAACTCCTTCCCACTATGTTTTTCGGGTACCCCGGGCTTCCTTACATCCGCATTTCCTGGATCCAGTACATAATGGCCAACGGGGGGCTTCTGGGACTCGTGATGGTATACACCTTCGCACCGGTGAATTCCATCACCACTCCCTATCTTTTACTCGCGGGAGGTATAGAGATCGCGGCGGCTCTCCTTTTTGTCTTCATCATGGTGTCGTGCATACTTAAAAAACAGGAACTGTAGTTCGGTTTTCTGACACAATCCGGGTGAGAGGTTCCGGGAAAACCGGGAGAGTGAGATACCCAACACACCTGTGTCCGCTGTCCCGTTCCTGACCTCAAGGGGGATTTTTAATGTCTTGTCTGAATTGGCAGAAGGGGCTATCTTACTCTGTAAGAGAACATTCCCATTGAGAGTCTCCATGAGGAAGAGAGTATTTATTGATAAAGTTTCTATTCTTTCAATTCTCCTTTTTCTCCTTCTATTCAACAGCTTCATCTTTGGAGTGATCTACAAAGTATCTGAGAGCATCATCGTTACACGGTATCTCGAGAACCTGGAAAGTTCCGTGAAGCAGATGGGAAAGCGGATCACCCTCCTTACTGGACGGACCTTGCTAAGGGAAGGTGGACAAAAGGGGGAAGGAGGAAAAGTGGGAGGAGACGATATCCCTTCACTCCTCTCAGGCATAAGAGAGCCTCCAGATTCCATCGCCTACGCCGAGAGAGGAAAAGTTGCATCTCTATACGGGGTTGCTCCTCACACCCTCTGCGCTTCCTGCCACCATGGGGCGATGGAGGAAAAGATTTTTAAGCTCCCTCACGGGGGCTTCGCGAAGGGGAGGGGTCTATTCATATCAAAAGCGATGGGGACCCATCGCTTTGTCGTATATCCACTCGGCGATGGAAAGGGGAAGTATGACTACCTCTTCATGCGATTTGACATTGGAGGAGAGCTCTCCATTCTCTCCATGTTCAAAATGCTTTTCCTGCCCTCGTGGCTCCTCCTTTCTCTGGTGATCATCGTTGCTGCCGTAATGTACGGGCGCCGCCATTTTAAAGGTACGGAGGAGGAGGGAGTGGATGAGCCCGGCGAGTGGGCCCTCACGAGAATTGAGCAGTTGAAATCGGAAATAGCAGCGCAAAAAAAACAGTTCGGACTGGAAAGAACCAGGTGGGAGGGAGCAATCAGGGAACATGAAATAATGGGTAAAGGTGTTCTCCAGAAGACAAGGAAGATAAGTGAGTTCATCTACGATACGGCGACCATTACCTACCCGGAAAAGATGGGAAGAAAAATCGTCGATGAACTTATCAAGATACTTCCCAGTGAACTTGTTTTCCTTGCTGTGAAGGGAAAGCTTCAGGGCGGAAAAGGACCCATGGTAATCTCGGCCCATCGGTATCGGGACGATACCCTCGCGCACCTTTTCTTTAAAAAACTGGAACAGGAGTTCCCCCGCATTACGAAGAGATTCATCGACATCAGGGTCGTAACAATGGAGACAGATTCCGATTTTTCTCAGTTCAACTCTTATGGCCATAATCTGAAAAAGGCCCTCATCATCCCCCTGTTCACGAACAGGGTGAGGATAGGGACAATCGCCTTTTTCAGAAAAGAGGGAGCTTCCTTCAAAAGGGGGGAGATAGACATTCTCTCTCTTCTCTCCATGCATCTTGCCACATCCCTCGAAAATGTGGTACTCCACGACCGGGTGAAGAGGAATTATTTTGATGCCTTGAAGGCTCTCGTAAATGCTCTCGAAGAGAGGGACACTTACACGAGAGGGCATTCAGAACGAGTTGCCTCACTTTCCGAAGCAGTGGGGAAAAAGGTGGGTCTGAGCGAGAAGCGCATGGGTATCCTCAGCCGAGGGGCGGCGATTCATGATATCGGGAAGCTCATGATCGACAGAAAGATCCTGGGGAAGAAGGGCGTATTGACTGACGAGGAGAGGAAGATTGTTCAGGGCCATCCCATATCAGGACAAGAAGTGATTGGCCCCGTACCTTTCTTGAAGGAGGTGAAATCGTGCATTCGGGAGCACCATGAACGATTCGACGGTACAGGCTATCCAGAAGGTCTGGGAGGAGATGATCTCACTCTCGAGGGGAGAATTATCGCCGTGGCGGATGCTTTTGACGCCATGGTTTCAGGACGGCCCTACAGGGGGCCGAAGAGCGAGAAAGAGGCCTTTAAGGAACTTCGCGATAATGCGGGGAAGCAGTTTGACCCTCTTATCGTAGACCTCTTCGTGAAAGCCCGGGAAGAGATGCTTCGCGATACATTAGCAGGATCGTAACTCCATTTAAATAAAATATTCAGCGGATCAGGGGTTCATTCTCCAGATAATCCAGGAAGGCACACTCTCCATTATCCTTTACGAAAAAGTAGCGTTTCTTCTCTTTCCACATGGGGAGGGAGATAAAAGAATTATCCCGGCCATCCACGTTGATCGATATTATCATCTCCCGGTGGAAGTGGCCTATGATCACTTTGGTGAAACCCTCTGTGAATTTTTTCCGGGCATATGAAATCCCCGACTCTTCGGGGAAGGTATACCTGAATTTTTTGTTTGTCTGTTTAAGGGTTTTTTCTGTTCTGGTTGCAAGCTTCAATGCTAATTTCCCGGGGATCAAGGAAAATATCGAGTAGGCAACCCGGTTTTTTGAGATCCCTTTCCAGAATCGATAGTATCTATCTTCCTTGTTCACTGTATCCCCATGAGTGAGGAAAATTTTTGCATTACCCAATGAGAGAGTGAGGTGGGAAGAGGATACTCTATGAAAATATTTGCCTGCCCAGGAGCCAGCAATGAAA
>CAZPLX010000205.1:0-3441 GCA_964587345.1 uncultured bacterium | reverse complement strand
ATCACAGCGTCGGGACTCTCATCGGGAGAGCGTGGCAGCCCGCCAAGGGGTACACTCAGAAATAAGAAGATAGGGAGAAAAGACTTTTGCCCTTAAATGGGGAAAAACTTCACCTTTCATGAATATTTTCGAATCCTTCCTTATCTATCTGTATCATAACGGTAAAGAATTTTTTGGCCTTCCGATAAAAAAGGAGATTATCCATGAGAAGACTTGATCGCTCTTTCTTATCCTACTCCCAGCCGCTCTTCATCTCGAAGAAAGCTCCTGGAGACAGAGCCTTCACGCAGGAGGAGGTCCGGCAAACCGGAGCTCTTATCGAAAAACGTATCAGAGAAGAGGGAATCTCCCCTCTCCCCCCGTCCTCTCTCAAGAAAATCATTACCCTTTTCAGGAAGAGGCCTGTACCCCCTGTTCTTGCGACGGTTGACCAATCATCTGCCGAGGGCATAAGACCGCTGGTCCAGAGGAGCCTGAAGAGAAAAGAGGTTGCCATCAAAATTGTGGATCTGGGAAAGAACACCGGGTTCCCCAGAGAAAACGCCCGCCCCGCCTGTGAGGTAATGTTCGTCGAAAAAAAAGGCAAAATTCTCTGGAAAGGAAGAAAAGAACTTGTTCGCGGTGGAGGGGTCCCCACAATCTTCATCACCTCCGCCTTCTATGAATATGCCAGATCCAGGCCCTCCCTTCTCCTTCAGGCGATACTCCACCCTCTTCTGGAATGGCTCTTCGATCTCCCCCACATGATCGCAGTCCTCTGCGAATCCGCGTATGACGAGGCTCCTTCAGGAGAAGATGCTGTTTCGGTGAGCGACCTGAACCGTTATATCGCTGAGGATGCCGCACGGGACAGGGATTTTTCTTACTTCGACAGGATCCTCGGTACTTCTTATGAACCTGATGAACTGAGGATGGATGAACTTTCAGAAAAGTTTGGAACCGATGAGGAGAAGATTTCATACGTCGCCGCACGTTCCCGGTCTCTCGGGGACGAGTACAGGAACCTCGTGGAAAAACTGGAGAAAAAAACCCTCCATGAGATCTTCGACGAAGAGATCACGAAGGGGGAATCGGCTCTTACAGAAGGGGACATAGACAGGGCTCTTACTATATTGCGGAAACTTCAGCTCGACACCAGGCTTACTGGAGAGAAACGGGATCGGGTCAACACGATAATAGAGCTCGCAATCCGCTGCTACGCCATGGGAGCTGATCCTTCCTATGAGGGATTGAGTCTCGTGAAGGGATCGATCTCCCGGCATGATTGGATCGGCGAAAATGCTGTTCCCCTCGAGGATCTTCTCAAATCTGCCATCACAATAATCGAAGAGGAAGAGAAGAAAAGTGAAGGGGAATCCTCCGGAATCTATGGTACAGATCCTCTTGGAAAAAAGGGTAAGGAAAGGATTATCCACGTCTTAACTGAACTCGACCGGCCTACGGCGAAATTTATCGACGGCCATGACAGGGTACACTGGGTGTTCAACAGGAAATTTCTCGGACACTTGATCGATTTATACGGGAAAGAAAGAGGGAAAAAGGCGATTCCGTCAATCATGGTCTACCGTTTTGTGAGGGACGGAGTTTTTCCCGATGAAAAACTGAAAATTGAACAGCAATATTCGGTGGCGGTTAAGGGAGCTCTTGCAGGATACCGCTTCTATCAATCCCTTTCAAAGGGAATTCGGAAGGATATCTCCCGCATTTACGAAACTGCGGATATAGAGGATCCCCTTTACAGGCTCTTCATTTCCCTGGGGGAAGAGAGCAACGTGGCACGGGCTAGCCACATGATAAAGGATGCACTCTCTAAAACCTACTCCTTCAACTACGTGCGCTACCCGGAAACTCCCCTGGCAGGAAAAGTTATCGCGATTACAGGAGGAGGTACCGGGATGGGAAGAGCAATAGCCCTCGAGGGAGCCATCCGGGGAGCCAACGTCGTGATCATGGGCCGGCGGCCGTCTCCTCTGGATGAAACCAGGGCGGACATGGACGACCTCATCTCTCACCTTGGTCTGACAAACAGGACCTTTCACGTCCAGGGAGATGTGAGCGATCCCAAGTATGTAGGCGATATGTTCGAAAGTATCCGCTCTGAATTTGGAAGACTCGACATACTTTACAATAATGCAGGTGTATCGGGCCCCGTTGAATTTGGAACCATGTACCAGGAGGATCACTTCGAACAATACCGGGATACAGTGAACATCCATCTCACCGGTGCCTGGCTCGCGAGTCTCGAGGCGGGAAAGCTCATGGAAAGCCAGCATGGAAAAGGACTCATCGTGATGGTGGGCACCTTCTACTGCGAGAGCATACATCGCCATGTTCTCCACGCCTATCCTGGACGCCTCCCCTATACCTCGGCGCAGTCCGCGAAACTTGCCCTCGGTGATTACCTTGCATGGGCCTTTGGTGAAAAAGGAATTACGGTCCTTTCCCTCAATCCTTCGGCAGTCTCAACCGAGCGAATTCAGAAAGGATCCGGGGTTTTTGACAAGGGGTCATTGGCCCGGGCACGAATAGGGAGGGCAGTCGCTCCTGAGACTCTCGAGAGGGGAACACTCGACCGTACCGTTACAAAAGATTTTGTCCATCCCAGAGATTTCGCGCGTGTTTCCCTTGACATGCACCAGGATGAATTCAAGAGGTGTGTGGGAGGCCAACGGATGCCCATGGGAGGAGTCACCTACGAACAGCCCCCGGGAGTCATCCCCTCCCCCGCGAAACTTGACCGTTACCCCGACCTTGCGGAGAAAACTGCCCTTGTTACTGTCCACTCCTTAAGGGGCAACGACAGGGTCATCTTAGAATACACACTCAGGGCTCTTTCACGCTCGGGGGCCCGAATTGTTCTTGCCGGAGACAGCGGTAATCTTGTGAAGGAACTTTCTCTCCACGGGAAAGTCGATGGGGGTGAGATAGAATTAACCTCCAGAGAGGTCAACCTCGCACACATGGCGGAGGTCCAGGAATTCATCAATGGTATTCCCAGGATTGACCTCTTTATCCATTTCACCGGGAGCGTTGACTGGAAACTCCCCCTGACAAAACTCTCCTACGATCAATGGAATTTCACGGTTGACCGGTACGGCTTCGTTCCGAGGCTTCTCACGTGGTGCGTAGAGAAAAAGATGGACCGGGATGGTAACGAGGGAACTATTATTTACGTGGGGCCGGATCTTTCCGCTGTTCCTTCAATTAAAGAGAGGGATCTCGTTCAGGTTTTTCAGGCCATGATGCGGCCTGCGGTTGCTACAGAATCGATGGAAAGGGCCCTCATGCGTAAATCTCATCTTGCGAAGAGCGCTCCCTTCCCCGTGAGCAGTGTTAACTTTTCTCTCATCCTTCCGGGAAAAACGGACGGGAGGAACAAACAGCCTGATGGCGACCGCACCGCTGCGTCTGTCCTCTGGCTCGCGGGAGAGGGAAAAAGGG
>CAZPLX010000204.1:0-3448 GCA_964587345.1 uncultured bacterium | reverse complement strand
ACCGGGATCCCTGATTAAGACTTGATGAGGATAGGGACAGATCATACAATCATTAATGAGAAAATAACGGGTAGAAGGAGGGGGTCATGACAAAGGTGAAAGTAAAATGGCTGGGGCACTCCGGATTCCAGATAGACACACCTGGAGGAAAAACCATCCTGATCGACCCCTGGATCGAGGGGAATCCCAAAGCCACGGGAGATAAATCATCTATCTCCAGGGGAGATTTCCTGCTCATCACCCATGATCATTTTGATCACTCCGGTGATGCATTTTCCATAGCGGAACAGACTGGGGCTCTTGCCATAGGGATCTTCGAAATCACGGTAGACCTCAAACAAAAGGGTCTTCCCGAATCACAGATTCTCCACGGGGGCAACGGCATGAACATTGGGGGAACGGTTTCCCTCGACGGTATCTCCTTTACCATGGTACAGGCACATCATTCGAGTACCCTGGGGACACCGGTGGGGTATGTCATTACCCTTGAAAATGGTTTTACCCTCTATCACGCGGGAGACACAGGGATCTTTTCTGAAATGGAAATCATCGGAGAACTCTACGGTGTTGACCTCGCCATTCTCCCCATAGGATCCGTCTTCACAATGGACGGCCTTCAGGCGGCAAAAGCGCTGTCACTCATTAATCCTAAATTTGCCGTGCCGATGCACTACGGGACCTTTCCCATCCTGGACCAGAGCGCGGACAGATTCATTGCGGAGGCCGCAAGACTCGCACCTGGAGTGGAGATAGACGTGCTCCCACCTGGGGTGGAGAAAGAATATTAAAGAGTCTTCCCTTCCTGATTAGCGAAGAAAGAGAAAGGTGAATGCCACGAGTGCCAGGAGGTAGTAGCCGAAAAGGTGCATTTTCTTTTTCATCACGACTTTTTTAAGCACGAGGAGTGCCGCGTATCCTGAGATAAACGCCATCCCGCACCCTGCGAGGAGGGAGGCGGGGGGAAATGTTGTGTGTATGTTCCCCTTTACCAGATTCAGGAACATTGCCCCCCCTATTGCGGGGATAGATATGATGAAGGAGAACTTGAAGGAGTCATAGAAACTCATCCCGGAAAGAAATCCCGTCATTATCGTTGATCCAGAACGTGATAGACCTGGAATAACTGCAATCCCCTGTGCAATCCCGATCAGAAAAGCCCGGGGTCCCGTGATCTCTTTGCCGGAATCGACCAAGAAGAATGCGGGAAGGAGGAGGATGAGGGCAGTTGCCAGGAGCGCCCACCTGACCACATCGAGAGAGGCGAAAATATAATAAAACTCTTTTTCCACCAGGAGCCCGATCACAGCCGTGGGAATGAGGGAAAGGACTATCATGAAGCTGTATCTCCTCCCCTCCCCCCCCTTCTTAAAAAGGGAGCCGACTATGCGCCCAATCTCTTTTCTGAAAAAAATCGCCGTTGCCGCCATGGTGGCCATATGAAGGGCTGTATCGAAGAAAAGTTCAGAGGCTTTGATGCCGAAGAGGTGCTGAATGATCACAAGATGTCCGGAACTTGATACGGGAAGAAACTCGGTAATTCCCTGGGTGAGGCCGAGGACCACAGCCTCGATTACTTTCTGGCTGGCCAAATGGATTTATTCTCCCTGGAGAAACTTTGCCATACTCTCCCTGACACACTTCTCGACACGTCCCCGGATCCCTTTCAGGGTCTTCCCGTCTCTTCCTTCGAAGCGGAGTACAAGGACCGGCTGGGTGTTGGACGCTCTCACGAGGCCCCACCCTCCATCAAAGAGTGCACGGGCACCATCGATGTCCACCACCTCATCTGCCACTTTTTCTAACGAAACTTTTACATCTTCCACAACCTTGAACTTTATCTCGTCAGGGCATTCCAGACGAATTTCCGGAGTGGAGACAAGGACGGGGAGGTCAGAGAGGAGCGAAGAGAGGGGTAAATCCTCTTTCCCAATAATTTCAAAAAGCCTGAGGGACGCATAAATAGCATCGTCGTAACCAAAATATCTGTCTTTGAAAAAAATATGGCCGCTCATCTCCCCTGCGAGTTCCGCGTCCACCTCCTTCATTTTCTTCTTTATGAGGGAGTGTCCCGTCCGGTACATGATTGGATTCCCGCCTCTTTTGCGGATGTCATCGAAGAGGTTCTGGGAAGCCTTGACTTCTGATATGACTGTCGCTCCCGGCTTTCTTCTGAGAAGCTCCCTCGCAAAAAGAATGAGAAGATAATCTCCAAAAATAACCGCTCCCTTCTCGTCGACAACTCCTATCCTGTCGGAATCCCCATCATATGCCACCCCCACGTCTGCCCCCGTCTCTTTCACTTTCGCAATCAGCGGTTCCAGGTTTTCAGGAACAGTCGGATCAGGGAAATGGTTCGGGAAAGTTCCATCGGCCTCTTCGAAAAGAGGGATCACCTGAATTCCCAATTCTCCGAAAAGTGAAGGGGCCACGGCACCTGCCGTCCCGTTTCCGCAGTCTACCACCGCGGTCACATTTCCCTCTATGGAGATGATTTCCCCTATTCTTTTTATATAGGGACCGATAATGTCCTTCTCCGATAAATCCCCCTTTCCTGTCACAAAAGCGCTCTTCTCAATAATGGGCCGAAGTTCCTGAATCATCTCGCCGTATATTGCTGATTGCCCCACGCAGAGCTTGAATCCGTTGTACTCGGGAGGATTGTGAGATCCCGTGATCATGACCCCTCCATCGAGGCCCAGTTCCTGAATGGAGAAGTAAAGAAGAGGAGTGGGGACTATCCCCACGTCAATAACATGAAGACCTGAGTCGACCAGACCGGCCGCCATGGAATCCCTGAATTCATCTGACGAAAGACGTACATCTCTGCCCAGAGAGACACTCCTTACACCACGGGCCCATGAGTATGCGCTGAAGCCCCGTGCAACACGGTACACCGTCTCACTGTCGAGGTCTTCTCCCACTACACCCCTAATATCGTATTCCCTGAAAATGGAGGGTTTCATTCAAAGGCTCCCTTAATCTATGTGGATTTCCATATAGGTTCTGGATGTCCTTCGGGCAACTTTCGTCCGATGAGCAGATCTCGATACCTCCTTCGCAACTACATTTACTACCTTCTTGTTGAATACGCTGGGGATAATGTAGTCTTCGTAGAGCTCGCTGTCAGACACACAGGAGGCAATCGCGTAGGCTGCTGCGATTTTCATCTCGTCGTTGATGGAAGAAGCTCGTGAATCAAGAGCTCCCCGGAATATCCCCGGGAAACAGAGTACATTGTTGATCTGATTGGGATAATCGGAGCGCCCCGTGGCCATAATCCTCACGTGGGGAGCTGCCACCTCGGGCATAATCTCGGGATCAGGGTTCGCCATTGCGAAGACGATGGGATCTTTCGCCATCTTTTTCAGATCTTCGGGAGTGATAATCCCGGGGCCGGAAAGACCTATAAAAACATCCGCCCCTTCTATAACTTTGCTCACACTCCCCT
>CAZPLX010000203.1:0-3449 GCA_964587345.1 uncultured bacterium | reverse complement strand
AAAAAAATGCTCCGGTACCCGCTGACCATGCCGGATACGAATTTAAGAAACGGGAACCAACGCCGCCACTACCGCCACGTGGTGAGAAAAAAGGGGAGAAGCTGCCGGGCATGCCACCACCACCACGGCTCCACGAAGGAGAAACTGATCCGTCCCTCTTTTGTCTTCGGTAAAAGGAATCTCTCCATTTCTTACGATAAAGGCAAAAACGGAGGAACCTGTGCACCCGCGTGCCACCAGCAGATCCGGTACGACCGTCTCGAACCAGTTTTTGTCCCCTTTAAAACGACTCCGAGGAGAGGGGATGAGGCTCCTCTGGAAGAACTTAAAAAGGGTGGGGGTAAGGGCCAGGAATCTCAAAAGGGAAAAATCCCGGTGAAAACACAAAAGTAGGAGAGTGAGAATATGAGAAGATTTTTACTTATGCTTCTGGTAATTTCCATGGTCATCTCAGGGTGTGCCACGACCCACAAAAAGAGAGTGGAGACGGTCTTCTATCCCTCACTCCCCCAGAGGCCGAGGATCCAGTTCCTTACTTCGATTACCTCGGAGGAGGATATCGGAAAGGGCAGGAGCGCCCTGGGGGAGTTTATCACGGGGCGAAAGGAAGCTCTCAGGCGTCTCTCACGGCCCTATGATGTTGCGTCGAGCAAGGGAAAAATCTATGTAACGGACAGAGACTACAAAAAGATTATCGTCATTGATCTCGCGAAGGATTCCTTTGATTTCATGAAAGATAAAAGGGGTGGGACTCTTTCGAATCCCATCGGAATCTGGGTTACTAAAGAAGGGGAGAAGTACGTTGCCGACATGGGGAGAAAACAGATCGTTCGTTTCGATTCACAGGATAAATATGTGCGGTCCTATGGAAATAAGGAAATATTCACGAGACCCCTCGATGTGGCGGTGTACAAGGAAAACGTCTACGCTGTGGATCTCATGAAAAATCATATCGTTGTGTTCGATAAGGAATCGGGAAAGGTGAAGAAAACAATCGGGGATGTTGGAATGGAGAAGGGATTGTTCAGAAAGCCGAGCCATATAACGGTCGATGAGAAAGGAAATATTTACGTCAACGACAGCTTCAACTTCAGGGTGCAGAAGTTTGACAGGGATGGAAAATACATTGAGACTTACGGATATCCTGGGGATACACTGGGGGGATTCGCCCGCCCCAAGGGCCTGGTTATCGACCGGGAAGGACACCTATATGTCGTGGATATCGCCTTTGAAAATGTCCAGATTTTCGACGATAAGTCCACAAAACTCCTCCTCTTCTTCGGAGGCTTCGGCCCTAGCCCCGGAAGCATGTACCTTCCCGCAGGGATTCACATCGATTACGAAAATATAGATTACTTTGAGAAATATGCCGATAAAGATTTCAAGATCAAATACCTCATCTACGTGGGGAACATGTCTGGAGCCCACAAGGTGAACGTTTACGGTTTCGGCGACTGGACAGGAGAAGAGCTCCCGGAAATGGGCACTCCCCCATCAAAGGAGAAGAAAAAAGGGGAAGCGAGCAGCGGAGATGATTCAGGTAGCAAAAAGTAAAATATTATTTTTTAGCCTGCTCCTTCTTGTTTTATGCACTTTCTTCTTGGGCTGTTCACGGCAGGCGAAGCATAATGTCCTCTCTTTCTTTTTTACGGGGGTTCCTCCGATAGACGAAACGAAGAAAGGGGAAGAGGGTGCAAAAAAGTCGGAACATAAGAGGCAAAAGGAGGTAGTCCCCCGAAAACAAAGGAAGCGCAAGGTAAGCCCAGTTTTTGTCCACGGCCCCCGGGCTAGCGGGAGATGCGCTCTCTGCCACGACACCTCTTCTTCTGCAGTATTCAAGGGAAGAAGAAATGAGAGTCGGAGCAAACAATCCTCTTTTTCCGGAGGGATCCCGGGGAGGCTCGCTATGCCTCTTGATAAACTCTGTGTGAGTTGCCACGAGGGGAAATCTCTTGAGCAGGCAAAAGGGGCAGGTCTCTCTCTACACGCGCCCGCTGCTTCAGGGGAGTGCACCCTCTGCCATGACCCCCACCAGGCCAGGGGACGCTACATGATGAGAGTAACGGGAAGGGAACTCTGCCTTCAGTGCCACGAAGAGGAAGACTTAAGAAGTGTAAAAGTTCACAGGGGGAAAGGAGAGTGCCTGAAATGCCACAATGCACATTTGGGGAAGAATCGGATGATGCTGGTAAAAGATTACGAAGAAACGTTTTAACGGGGGTAGTTTCGTGTTTCGGGTTTAGAGTTCAGAGAGAGGAGAGGGCAAGATCTTATACATGTAATTATCTCTGAACTCTGATCTCTAAACTCTAAACTAAAATGATAAAGATCTCAGGTATTTTATGTTTGATGACGATAGAGTGATGAGCGATAAATTGATTGGAGATGGTAGTTTATGAAGAGTAGAGGTTATCCAGGAAGATTTCTCGCCATTGTGGCCGGTACCCTTTTTTTTTTGAATCTGACAGCGATTGAGTCAAACGGCGCATATGGAGTTCCTTTTTTCTACTTTACCCGTCCCCAGCTTGCCCTTGACCTCTCCTACGAATACGATCAGGAGAACAGAAAGGGACCCCATACGAACAGGAACGACTACACCACCACCACCAGGGAGGGCTTCGACCTTTCCACGAAAGGATGGGTCTATCACCCTTCACTCCTTCAGTTCACAGCTCGATTTGAACCTGAATGGGAGCAGGAGTTGCGGAGAGGATCTACCCGCCGCAGAAAGAGAGATGATCGCTTCTTTACCGGCTATTTTATCGATATAGCTATTCTCCAGAAGAAACCCTACACTCTTAATCTGTTCGGACAGAAGCAGAAGTCGACCCAGAAAAGCAGCTTTGCCGACAGGACCAACGTAGAATCGGATAATTATGGTGCCCGCCTCTTCCTTAAATATCGCGCCTATCCCACAACTCTCGCGTATATTCATGACAGTACAGAGCAGAAAGGATTTTTTGACACTGACGAGGTGACCGACAGATACATTCTCGATTCGAGGCACATAACCGAGAGGAGCAGGACATACCTCAAAGGGGAACGGTATGAACGTGATCGGTCTGTTGTAGGATCATCAACCGATACAAAAATTTCATCAATCGATCTCAATAATTTGTACAGGCTCACGGAAGATGGGAGGCTAAACCTGGGGTCGGGGGCTGGATACAGTTCCCGGAGCGGTGGGCAGGAAAGGTCAAATTACGGCCTCTCTGAATCGTTACAGTGGGCCCACAGGAGGAACCTGGAATCCACCTATGATCTTTCCTATTCAAGACAGAGCGTGCCCGATTACGGGAGAGAAACCCTTGATGGACGTATAGGCCTCACCCAACAGCTCTATGAGAATCTCACGACGGGACTTTCTGTGTATGGGACGAGCGATACCTTTACCGTGGGGAGGAAGAATCTCTACTGGGGGAGCGCTGATTTTGCATACCGCTGAATAT
>CAZPLX010000202.1:0-3465 GCA_964587345.1 uncultured bacterium | reverse complement strand
CCTGATTCAGAAAGGATTCCGTTTTCATGTCCCTTCTGTTATCATGGGATACTATTTTAAAGGGGTGTAGATCGGCGGTCAGGCCCCGGGCAGCGGGAAGTCGTGAACCCCGTCAGGTCCGGAAGGAAGCAGCGGTAGCGGCCAACTCTCGTGTGATTCGGGTTCACCTGACCGCCGGTTTTTACTCCCTGCCAGGTTAATTCATTATGTCCTATGAAGCCCTTGCAAGAAGGTGGCGGCCCACCATATTTGATGAAATTATTGGCCAGGGCCATGTAATATCACCGTTGAAAAACTCTATCTTGAGTGGAAACCTTCATCACGGCTATCTCTTTACAGGTACCCGGGGTGTGGGAAAAACCACTGCGGCAAGGATCTTTGCAAAGGCAATAAACTGTGCCCACGGGATGCCGCCGGATCCGTGCAATTCCTGCGATATCTGCAGGGAGGTAACGGGAGGAATCTCTACTGATGTTCTCGAAATAGACGGGGCATCGAACACGGGGATTGACGACGTCAGGAAATTAAGGGAAACAGCAGTCTATGTTCCCGCAAAGGGAAAGTACAGAGTTTACATTATCGATGAAGTACACATGCTATCCCGCCAGGCCTTCAACGGCCTCCTGAAGATCCTGGAGGAACCTCCGCCGCATCTTGTCTTTATTTTCGCCACCACGGAACCACACAGGATTCCCGAAACCGTTCAGTCAAGGATGATGAGATTCGACTTTCGTCTTGTCCCGGAAAAGACGATCAGGGAACATCTGGAAAAAGTGTGCGCGAAGGAAGGATACTCCTTCGACCCGCCTGCTCTCTCGTACATCTCTTCTCTTTCCGCCGGATCGGTGAGAGATTCTCTGAGCATCCTGGAACAGTGTGCCCTCACGGTGGAGGGCATGGTGACCTATGAAGATGTGATCGGGCTTCTCGGCTATCCTGAGACGGCGGGAGTGGTGAAGCTTGCGGAAGCACTTGTTGACGGGAGGGCCGGGGATGCTGTGTCTCACTTTCGAAGGCTTTACACGGGGGGGGTGGACCTCAGAAATTTCTACAGCGCTATCCTTGCATTTTTCCGGCAGGTCGCTCTTTTTCGTTATACCGGGGATTCCCTGATTCTCATGGGAGAGTCGGAACAGATTTCGAAAGAAGTGGAGAAAATTGCCGCCCTGCTATCTCGTGAGGAAAGCCTCCTCCTTTTTGACGTGCTTCTAAAAAGCGAGAAGGATATCCTCATGTCTGAGTTTCCCCTGATGGGTTTTGAGGCAATGCTCCTTCGCGCCCTTTCCTTGAAAAATCTCATGCGCATTGATGATCTAAGAGAAGAGCCTGAGAAGATTTCTTCCTCTTCCCCTGTAAAAAATGTGGAAGAGCCCCCAACTCGAAAGGAGAAGAAGAGTGAGAAAACTGCCTCTGGTGATTGGGACGAGAAGGGGAGAGCACCCTGGCATTTGCTCATCACGAGAATGGCCGAGAAAAAGATGCACGTTCTCAAAGGGCTCCTCGAAAATATGGATGGATATTACGACGGGAAGACTTTCACGATAAGGTGCAAATATGATGCTCTCCTGGACAAGTTGAAAGAACCTGATAAATGGAATATGATAAAAAGCGTTGTCGGGGAGATCCTCGGGAAACCTGTTCCTATTTCTCTTTCAAAGGAAGCACCGGCTGCTCCTGTAGAAAAGAACCCTTCCGAGACGAGCTCTGATCTTGAGAAAAAGGTCCTTTCCGATCCGGTTGTTATTGATCTGTTGAGAGAATTCCCAGGATCAAGGATCGCTTCCATCAGACGGCTTGAAAGTGACGAGGGGAACGGTTTGTCGCTACCCGATTTAAGCGATGACTCCCCTGAACTCGGAGAATCAGAAAGTGTGTCGCAAGAGGAAAGCGGGGAGGATTGAGGATGAAAGACATGAATGACCTGGTCAAACAGGCACAGAAAATACAGGAAAGGATGGCCCGGATGCAGGAGGAACTCGCCGGAAAGACGGTTGAGGCTTCCTCCGGGGGTGGAATGGTGAGCGCGGTGGTAAACGGAAAAGGAGAAGTCATTTCTCTGAAGATCGAGAAGGAAGTAGTTTCTCCTGACGACGTGGAAATGCTCCAGGACCTCGTGATCGCTGCGGTGAACGAAGGGATCAAGCGGGCGAGGGATACATTTAAGGAAGAAATGGCAAAAGTGACGGGAGGGATCAACATCCCCGGACTGTTCTGATGAACTATTTCCCTGGCCCATTAAAAGAACTTGTGAGAAACCTTTGTTCCTTTCCCGGAGTGGGAGAAAAGAGTGCCCTCCGCATGGCTCTCTACATTCTGAAGATGGAGGATGATTCGGCAGAGAAGATTGCCCATTCCATCATCAAGGTAAAAGAGGATGTGGTGTACTGCGAACTCTGCGGAAATTTCTCCGAGGAAAAGAGATGCAAGATCTGCGGGGACCGGGAGAGGGAGGGGCTTGTCTGCGTCGTGGAAGAACCTCAGGATATTATTCCCATCGAGAAGAGCAAAGAGTTCAGGGGAAAATATCACGTGCTGGGAGGAGCGATCTCTCCCATAGATGGCATAATGCCGGAAAACTTGAGGATCGATTCTCTCTTGAAAAGGGTGAAGGGAGAAAACCTGACGGAAGTGATCATGGCGACCAACCTGACTGTTGAGGGAGAGGCGACGGCCTCATACATCCTTTCCCTTCTTCAGCCGATGGGGACCAGGGTGACGAGAATCGCCTACGGAATGCCCATCGGGGCAGATCTTGAATATGCCGATGAGTTCACCGTGGGAAAGGCGATTGCCTACAGACGAGATATGGGAAAAGTAATTTGATTTATCATGTGATCTTTCATTAGAATGGGATTCATTTACTAAAATTTAAAGGAGCAGGAAGTATGGTCGCAAAACCTACATCTTCAAAAAAGAAAAGTGTAAGGCTGCCAAAAAAGAACGAGTTTGGATTCTATGAAGTACGGATGGAATCAATAGGTGGCCTCGGGGCAAACGTTGCCGGGAAAATTCTCGCGGAAACAGTTGTCTTCGGAATGGGCCTGAACGCCTCCGCGTTTGCATCATACGGATCGGAGAAGAAGGGGACACCGGTAAAGGCATTCGTCCGTATTGCGGGAAAGAAAACTCAGATACGAATAAACAGTCCCATCGAGGAGCCTCACATGCTGGCTATATTTCACGAGTCTATGGTGAAGACTCTTCCTGTAACCGCAGGGTTACTTCCCAACGGAACGGTGATCCTGAACACGAAGAAGAGCGTCGACGAGGCCAGGGACTACATGAAAATCTCACAGGGGAGCGTGGGCGTGATCGACGCCATGGATATTGCCATCCAGGAGCGTTCGAGGGTCAACATGGTTCTTCTGGGAGCCATCGCGAAGGCGAGCGGTTTTCTCGACCTGAATGCGTTGAGAAAAGCGATACGGGATGCCTTTGGTACAAAGTATCCTGCCGCTATGCCGG
>CAZPLX010000201.1:0-3473 GCA_964587345.1 uncultured bacterium | reverse complement strand
GCGGTTGCAATGTCCGCCCAAGGTCGCTCTCCAGTCGTTTCACAAATGTTTCGGTACCCAGCGGCCGTCCGGTGCGTTCGTGACGATGGAGCAGATTAAGCTCATCCTGCGGCGACAGTTCAAGAAAACAGCGCCAGTCGCTCACCATCGCCAGCAACGGCGCCACTTTGACCAAGCCGTCATTCTCTCCAGACAGATGGGCTCGTGCGCTGCTCCAGCGATACTCTTCAGGGTGTTTTGCCAGTCCCGCAGCCACAGGATTCATCTCCACGTAATGTGCCGCAGCAAGCAGGTGGCTCTCATCCATGGGGAAAGAGGCAAACCGCTCCTGCCACAAGTGACCGCGCCACTTCTCCCGGAAATTGATTCTTCGGGTGTAGCGGCGATGCGCTTCCCCAATGGCCCGAGCCAAACCCTCCAGACTCTGCGGCACCGCAATCAGGTGCACATGGTTCGGCATCAGACACCACGTCCAGATTTCGACTTTGTACTTGCGGCACCATTCAGCCATCAGGTCGAGATATGCGAAGTAATCGTCATCACAGAAAAATGTCTGCTGACGACGGTTGCCCCGCTGGGTGATGTGATGGGGGTAGCCGGGGGCTACGACGCGTGCAATTCTGGCCATAGGCTACCGTACCTGAAAATCTGAATACGAAAAAGATAAATATACTGTCCCCAGAATTCCCCATATATCAATTACTTGTGCCTTTTTGCAAATCATTATTGACATTTAAACAATAGTAAAATACTACTTTAGATTAAAATTTCCCAATATCCATGAAATCGATACAGGGGGAGAAGTCATATGGTCACAAATAAAGTGTTCAACCAATACATACTCATCCTGTCAATAATCATAATTTTCTTCATGTTATCCGGTACAGGCTGGGCAGACCCGGTTGGCGGGGAAAATACCAGGGCCGTCACAAAAGCCGAGGATGAATTTATAGAGAAAAATGGAAATGCCATCATAGAGTTCTTCCCCACACCGGGTGAGAAGTGGGATGTAGAGGCCCGTATCGCCAGAGGAGCCTACGAAAGTGGTGAGATAGATAAATTTCGTGAAAACTTCCCGCTGAACTTCCGTGTAAAGATCAAGTATCACGAACGTACTGGGTCTGAAATAAAAGAGGCGGAAGAAAAAGAGAATTATGAAGTGTCGCTGGATCAGCTGCAGCAGAAGATGATGGAGGCCGTTTCGCGCGGTGACATGAAAGAAATGGAGCGGATAAACGAGCAGATGGCGGCGATCCAGAGCGGTGCCAATCAAAAGGGCATGGAAAAGGCCATGGACACTTCGTCCACGCCCGAAGAGGCGGAAGTGGGGAGAGAGTTCAAAGTCGTGGTGGAGGTCAACAGCGGAGGGGAAACCATAGGGAAACAGTTCGAACATCCGGCAGAGGGCACAGCAAAATCATTCAAGATAGAAAGGAGTAATAATGCCAAGTATAAATATTATATGGGAAACTGGGACGTAAGCGAAGCGGATGCCCGCAACTGGTCCATCAGGATCCCCAAAAATTTGAGAATCCCGGGAAACCACCTGAGGCTGCTTAATCTTAAAGTGACGGTATCTGGTGATAAAGATGCCGTAAACAGATATATGGCGGACCACTTCCCCACAGGAAAGCTTAAATCGCTGATCCACTGAGGGATAAAATTTCTTCACCGGTTTTAAAAGACGATAACAATTCGGGAAGCATGCTAATTTACCTTTACAGGCTTCACAACTCGATCTGTTTATTTCTACTCTTCACGGTTACTCTGTGTCTTCCCACATCTTCTTTTGCATCGAACCTGAAAAAGTTCACAGGCGCGTCTCCCCTCTCTTTCTCCATGTCCACCGAACAGCCCGACCTCTCTCCCTTGCCATCAATCCTTGAGAGCGGATTCGGGGACGACCTTTCATCGATCTTTACGTCTGTGGCCGAAAAGATCCACTTCGAACCCTACCCGGGAGTTCTGCGCGGCCCTCTGGGTACCGCCATCTCAGGTGGCGGCAATTCGGCCGACCAGGCTCTTCTGCTGGCCCATCTACTGAGAATAAAGGGATACCGGGTGCGCTTCGTCCGGGGAACGCTGGGTCAGGGGAACCTGGCGGCACTTTTAAGAGGGGCATACCCTCCCGAAATCAAACCGCTAAATGTGGATCCATCGCTTCGCCCCTATCACCCGGAATCCGACCCGTCACTCGCCTTTGCGGGGACATACCACTACTGGGTGGAGGTGGACCAGGGGGACAGCTGGCTACCACTGGACCCCTCTTTTCCCAGGGCGAAGATGGGCGAATCCTACGGGAAAAAGAGCGATATCTTCGATGATCTCCCAGGAGAAGCGTATCAATCGCTGACCATATCGTTGATGCAGAGAGCCGCTTCCGGCCAGACCCGTACCATCATCGAGGATAAGATGAACATCAGCGAGACCGGTTATCAACCTATCTCTCTCCTGGCCCTGAAGGTTCCGCAGTCCGCACCCGCCAGGATGGGGAAAAAGCGCGGAAACCCCCTGGGAGCCTTCGGCGGCGCTACAGCTGGAGTCGAGAAAAAGAAAGAGGGCAAAAGGGGTGGTGGGAAAAAAGCCGGGAAAAAAGAGGTGGCGGCTCTGAAATACCAGTACGGTTTGAGCATCCCCGGGAAGGGCTTCATCGAAAAAGCCGTTTCCGTGAGTAAAAAGGATAGGAGAAGCCTGATCGCTGAAGAGTGGCTACAGTTCGAAATCGATGCTCCGGGAATGGCTCCGAAAAGGGTTAAGCGTACTCTTTTCTCTGCCCAGGTCCCAAAATGGGAAGTTCAACCTGAAGCGTACAGGCGCTACCAGATAGGGATCTTTCCCGGCAGGGTCCCTGGCAGCCTCGTGGAAGAGGTACGGGAAAAAGCGAAAAAACTCATAGGGAAAAACGGCAGGGCCGAAGGGGAAAAACTCTCGAAACTCGGCGATAAAGCTCCTGAAGGTGAAGCGCTTAACCTCGAGTCGAAGTCAGGGCAGGTGGCCCTTCAGATGATCCTGCTCCGCTTCGCCGAATCTTCCGATGAGATTTCGGACCGCTCCGCCTACCGGACGGGGCTGGCCGTAGTGAGGGGAACACCCAGGATCCTCATCTCCTCCCTCACGCGGGATCAGGATGAAAAAGGGAAAGCGAAAGAACGTTTCAGCCTCGATCTTCGCCTCGATGAGGTTACTCCCCTCCCCTTCCCCGGCTACCCATCATCTTTGTCCAGGCTCTATCTTAAGGGGAGAGGGATGCAGGAGTCCCGTATAGAGGGGGGAGTCTTGGAAACCTTAACAGGACGGGAAAGTGTCACCACTGCGGACATATTCCAGAGGGTAGATTCTTCCAGGATCCTTGTTTTAAACAGGAAGAACTTCAAAAAAGATGGGAGGTTCCTCCCCAAAAAAGTCGCCACTCTCGTTGAAGAGAGCGTTAAAGAGGGAAAGCTGGCAGTCATCCCCGGTGAGCCCGTTTCCCT
>CAZPLX010000200.1:0-3492 GCA_964587345.1 uncultured bacterium | reverse complement strand
TTTCCCCCAACCTTGGCAAGGGGAACATCGAGGATCCTGTCACCGGTGGTCTTGATTCTGACCAGTTCGACCAGAAGGCCCGGGAATGTCCTCTCGATCTCTGATTTTATGAAATTTGCCTGCCAGAGAGCGAGGAGGCTGCCCCGCGTCCCGAGGCGCATTACTCTTTTTCCCATATCATTTCTCCACCTTTTTTTCATCTGGATTTTGACGATCTTTTTCCTCGTCCATGAGGTCAAAGATTTTTTTCACCGTCTCTCCCACATTCAGCCCGTTCACCACATTTTCCCCCTTTTTCAGTGCCGTCAGGGGATGATGGAGAAACTTATTCATGAGAGAAAGGGAAAGCCGTTCCAGGATTTCATTTGTCTTTTCATCCCCTCCCTTCATCGCTGAAATTGCCTTCTCAACCTCTTTTTTTCTCACACCGTCAAATTTTTTCCGGAGTTCTACTATAATCGGTGCTGACTGGTACGATTCGAACCATTTTTTGAATTTCTCCACCTCTTCCGTGACAATCGCTTCAGCCTTTTTTGCCTCCTTCTGGCGTTCTTCTATGTTCTCCTCAACAACTGTCTGAAGATCATCGATGTCGTAAAGATACACGTTGTCGACGCTATTCGCTTCAGGATCTATATCTCTGGGAACTGCCATATCGATGAAGAACATGGGCCGGTTTCTTCTCTGCCGTATCACCTCTTCCACATCTTCACGGGTGATGAGAAAGCTCATGGCGCCTGTTGAGCTCACTACAATGTCTGCCCGTTTGAGATGAACTTTGAATTCCTCGAAGCGGACCGGGGTCCCCTCAAACTCGTTAGCCAGTTTTACCGCCCTTTCAAATGTCCTATTCGTCACAAAAATCGAAGTTGCCCCCCCGTGCTGAAGGTGCCTTGCAGCAAGCTCGCACATTTCCCCCGCCCCGATAATCATGACCGACTTGTCCCCGAGATCGGAAAATATTTTCTTTGCGAGTTCAACCGCAGCAAAACTCACAGAAACGGCGCTCATTGCCATCTTCGTCTCATTTCTTGTCCTCTTGGCAACTGAAAAGGCTTTCGGAAACACCTTGTTGAGGTATGGGCCAAGAGTATTGAACTTGAGTGCCGCCTCGTAAGAATCCTTTACCTGGCCGAGAATCTGCGGTTCTCCAAGAACCATGGAGTCAAGGCTCGACGAGACCCTGAAGAGGTGCCGTACCGCGTTCAATCCTCTGTATGAGTAAAGGTACTTCTCCACTTCCTTCAGGTCGGACTCGTGGTAGTGTGCGAGGAAGGTTTTGATCCTGTCCGTTGTAGTGTAGGGATCCTCTGAAACCGCATAGAGTTCAACCCTGTTGCAGGTGGACACGATCGCGCACTCTCTCACTGAATCTATCTCGAGGATTCCCGCAAGGGCAAGGCCAAGGCTGTCCTGGGGAAAAGCAAATTTCTCCCTTATCTCAACAGGAGCAGTTTTGTGGTTCAATCCGATGGTAATCAGCTTCATTGATAAGTCAACCTACCTGGCCAAATTCGCGTACGTATGGAGCCCAGGGAGAAGGAGGTTTACGCCGAGGAAGGTGAAAAGAACAGCGCAAAACCCTATGATCGCAAGGATCGCAGCTTTTCTCCCCCGCCACCCAATCGTCAACCTTCCGTGGAGAAGAGCCGCGTAAAGGAGCCAGGTGATGAGAGACCACACCTCTTTGGGGTCCCATGACCAGTAAGACCCCCAGGCATACTCCGCCCAGATGGACCCTGTGATGATACCCATAGTCAGGAGGGGGAACCCGAAGGTCAGGCAACGATAGTTAATTTCATCGAGGGTGCCCAAAGGAGGCAAGCGCTTCATCAGGGGGCCGAGTTTTTTCCTCTTCACCTGTTTTTCCTGAATCAGGTAGATGATTCCCGCACCGAAAGCCACAGCAAAGATGGCGTCTCCCACGAAGAGAAGCATCACATGTATGGGAAGCCAGTAACTCTGAAGCGCAGGGGGAATGGTCTGCACTTCCGAGGGGACAAAGGCGGAAAAGAGAATAAAAATAAACGCGATAGGAGAGATGAAAGCTCCCAGAACCTTCATCTTATAGCGAGCCTCCACTAAGAGAAAGATAACAACTGTGGTAAGGGCAAAGAAAGAGAGTGATTCGAAGAGGTTTGTGATGGGAGTGTACCCAGCCTCAAAATATCGAAGGACGAACCCCGATAGATGAACCGCCGCGCCACTAACGAGAAGGATTTTTCCCCACTTTGCCACATTTTCCTTCATGAAGGCAACGTATACGAGGTAGAGTATGCTCCCTCCCAGGTAAAAAATAGTTGCAGTTTTCAGCAGATAAACGTTCATCCCCATTACTCCAATATTTTAGGCACTGTTTATAAATATAAAACAGCGGCAGTGACAATTCAATCACAATAAATCAGCGAAGAATTGGGGAGGATAAATGGGGTCTCAATCTCCCGAGGGGAAAGGCAATAAGGGGTATCATACGCTGTTGACAGAATATGATACCTTATCTAGTGTAAACAGGAGATCTATGGCCATGTACCGCTTTATAGTCACATCTTTTTTCATATCTCTTTTCGCAGTCACAATTCTGTCATGCAGCAGACCTGACCCCGTTACCAAGGGCACTCTCTCCATCGCCCTTAACGGTTCTCCAACGAACATCGACCCCCGCTACGCGACGGACGCCTACAGTCAGCAGATAATTGAACTCTGTTACAACGGACTCATGAAAAAAGACACACGAGGCTCGGCAGTTCCCGATCTGGCCCAAAAAATTGTCTTCAACACCTCCACCCAGATTTCAGTGCTTCTCCGAAAAGGCATCCATTTTCATGACGGATCGGAACTTACAGCTGATGATGTCATCTCCACCTACCGTTTTCTTGGTGATCCGAAAAGAGGGTCCCCCTACATGGAAACCTTCGGAGTCATCCAATCGATGGAAAAGAAGGGGGACTACTCATTCTCCATAACTCTCACACGTCCATTTGCACCTTTCCTCACCTCTTTGACCATCCCTATCGTGAAAAAAGGTACTCCTGAGGAGGATCTCAAGGGAAGAGAGAATGGTACGGGTCCTTTCAGGATCATATCATTCTCCCCCGATGAGTCCGTCCTCCTCTCTCCTTTCCGGAACTACTTCAAACCAGCGCCGAAGATTGGAAAGATTCAGGTGAAGATCATTCCAGATGACAACGTACGTTTCCTGGAGCTTGCAAAGGGAGAGGTAAACTTCGTGATCAACGGCGTGGACCCCGATCTACTGAATGAGGTGAAAAAGCTGAAGAACCTCGTCATAGAAGAAAAGGGGGGGAGTAATTTCTCCTACATCGGCTTCAATCTCGAAGATCCTATCCTCAAAAAAAAGAAGGTCAGGGAGGCAATCGCACGGGGAATCAACAGGCAGGAGATCATTGACAAGATCCTTGGCGGTCACGCACGGGAAGGAAATACCCTGATAGCTCCCATGTACTGGGCTCACGAGAAAAACGTAAAGGGGTA
>CAZPLX010000199.1:0-3495 GCA_964587345.1 uncultured bacterium | reverse complement strand
CCGGGTGGAGCCCCCCCGTCCGATACGGTGTCCCTTTTTCACAATTTCGCCGGCAGTAACGAGAGTCTCTGATAGATGGGCATAAATCGTTCTGTAGCCATAGCCGTGATCGATAACGACAATATTCCCGAAAGTCGAATCGTACCCGCTTCTGATGATCTTTCCCGAACCGGCTGTTCTCACCAGAGAACCGCGGGGAGCCATAATATCGAGGCCCCGGTGAAAGACATTTCTCCTCGTGAAGGGAGAAACCCTCACACCAAAACCCGATGAAACGATTCCTCTCACCGGCCAGATGGAAGGAAGCGATTCGAGAACTTCAAGTCTGAACTCGAGCATATCTTTAATCCCCTCAAGATCGGACAGATTCACAAGGACACCTTTCTCGAGGTCTTTTAGTCTTAAGTCTACGATCCTCTCGCCCCGTATGAAGGCGTGAGTATCCGCAATTTCCTTGCCCCCCACGGATGCCCTCTTTTTAATCTTCTTTCGGGGTTGCTGTATCTTGATCAGTTTTTTAATTCTGCTGTCCACAATCCGGAGCCGTGACACCTCTGCCTCAACTCTCTGAAACTTGTCTTCATAGAAAGAGAGCATGAACTGCTGTTTCGAGGCTTTCTCCCTGAGCCTTGAAAGCTCATCTTTCTGGGATAGAGAAGTCCTGTAGTCGTAAATGAGAAAACAGGTGAAGGAGAAGAAAAGAAGGCACGCCGCGGAGCATATCTTCATGAACAGCTTCGAGACAGAAACTCTACGAACTTTCCCCTCGTCACCTGATATGATGAAAAATGTTACTTTTTTCCCCAAAGCACACCTCACGAAATGGAAAATATATCCTGTTAATGATATATGAAAAAAAGGGAAGGGGAAATAAAAAAAGAGGATTCTCACTTCTCTCACATGGGAAGGGACAATTTCAGAAACTTGACATTTTACAGTTTGTAGAGTAGCATTTCCCCACCAAAAATGAGAGGAGGATCAATGAAGAATAAGATAAAATTTATTTTCAGGCCGGGGAAAAAGGGGATTGACCAGGTATTGGGAGATCTCGAGAAGGAAATCATGGAATACCTCTGGAAGCACGGCAGAGTAACCGTAAAAGAGGTATACGAATTTCTCTCATCGGGAAAGAAAATCGCGTATACTACTATCATTACCGTGATGAACCGTCTTGTGGAGAAGAATATCCTCAGGCGGGAGAAATCCGGGAAGCTATATATTTTTGAAGCTACAGTCGATGAGGAAAAATATAAGTCCCTCATTTCAGAGCGGGTAATACGTGGGCTTATGGAAATTGATGGGGAAAAGGCGATTGCAGCGTTCGTTGATACTGTCATGGATGATCCTGAGGAACTTGAATATCTCTCTAAACTGGTAGCTGAGAGAAAGCGGAAGGTCTGAGCTTGCAGAGAACGGATTACGCACGAAAGTGTGAAGGAACCTATCGGACACTGGTTATCGGAGCAGCATTGCTTGCTTTATTCCCTGTGCTGTTTCTATTCACGAGGGGAAAATATTTACTCTCCGCCCTTGGCAATTCCCAAATCGTCGTGCATCTCTGTCATGTTTTGGGGACAACTATCCCATCCCTTCTCAACGCGCTGGTTCTCCTCATCATCTTCATCTCTGTCCTCATGATTCCCACAGCTCTTTTCCGGGGGTTTTTTCATTTTATCAGGGGGGCTTCCAGCCCTGTGGAATTTGCAAGTTCCCTTTTTCCGACAGATCGTACTGACCTGAAACCTCTCGGATTTGTGGAAAACTTCCCCGTAGTGCGTATACAAAGCAGAATAGCCTTCGCCTATGCGGGAGGGATTTTCAGGAAAAAAATATTTATTTCAGACACTACCGAAAAACTCCTTTCTCAGGAGGAAATCAGGGGGACACTTCTCCACGAAGCCGGACACCTCTCGATGAATCACCCCTTCAAGCGTCTGGTGATCAAGGCAATCCTCTTCGGTTTCTTCATGATACCCATAAAGAAAGAGATCTGGAAAAAGTTCAAGATGCTTACGGAACTTTCAGCAGATGAGTTTGCCCTGCGCAAAGGAGCTTCACCCATTCAGCTCGCATCTGCCATGGTAAAAGTCGCCCGGTCCACTTCTCACTCTTTCGAGCCGGCCGCCGCGGGGCTTTCTGACTCCCTTATATCGCGAAGGATCAGAATTCTCCTTGGAGAAGAAAGGGAGGATGCTCCCGCCAGCAAACTCTCGTTGAGCGGAAATCCTATGAGAAAAGCAGCCGCAGTAGCCCTTTTCTTCATAATGCTCACACTTCCCTTTTTTTATAAGACAAATTATGCTTCCTGTGCTACAGAGGGAAAAGAACTTTCTTCCCCCATGACACTCACACCTGCCATCTCTTTTTGTACGGAAATGCAGTGCACCAAGTGTGATAAATGTCTGAAACGAAGCGAGTAACCCGGAAAACTTTCCCACCGATCATATAGCCTTTTCTGAGGGAGAAGCAGGCAGGGAGTTCTTTAAAAACGGTAAGAGAGTTCCAGGCCGAACTGGTAATATCGTGTTCCCCCTCCCCTCTCCTGAAACTCGAAAGAGGGGGACAATCCCCAATAATCACGAAAGAAATAGACCCCCCCGATTCCCGCAATTTTCGCCTTAATATTTCCGATCATGTCCCTTGTTTCAACCCTGTATGAACCGTTCCCGTAAGAAACGTAAGTGTAAAGAGAGTCGAGATCCGAGATAAACCAGGAAACCTTCAACAGGAGGGTAGAATCGGTGGAATCACCGCCTTTTTCGAAATTTGTCTTCGATAAGGTGAAGCGCGAAAGGAGGGAAAGATATCCGTATGGGTAATACTCTCCAGTGACTGACAAACTGTAATCGTCGGCAAGTCCAAAATGGGCATATCCCAGATTTCCTGAAATTATCCAGGAAGAAATCACTGGAGACGCAAACTCCACCCATCCGGAATAACGGGGATAGACATCCCCTCCGGGGGAGAGAGAAACTTCCCCCGATAACTGCAGCTTGTTCTCTGTCGTATAGGCACCCCCTCCCGATATTCTCCCCTCACCTTCATTGAACCTGTCGAGGTAGCCAAGACTCCCATAGAGAGAATAGGATTTTCCAGGATGATATCGAAATGTACCGTAGATATTGTGTCCATCCTCATTGTTCGTGATGTTGAGATACTTGTATCCGAAGAGAGTATCGTATCGGTTAAGCCTTGTAGCGGCGCTCTGTATTTCCAGAGCCTCCCGGTTTCCGGAATCAATTTCAAGGGCTTTCCGGGAAAAATAGAGAGCATCTTCCTTCTTTCCCGAAAGAAGATTATATTTTCCGAGGCTGATTAACAGATCCCTGTCCCCGGGCCATTTCCTCCGGAGTTCCTCCACTATTTTGATCGCCTTTCCGTATTTCCACTCAAGGGCATAAGATTCGGCAATCCCCATGAGTGCCTCCCTGTTTTCCGGTGATATTTCAAGAACTTCCCTGAATGCTTCTCTCGCGAGAGGAGAGCTTCCCATCC
>CAZPLX010000198.1:0-3515 GCA_964587345.1 uncultured bacterium | reverse complement strand
GGCGCTACTGGGTGGATTTTCTGGAGGAGCCCACAGCCCGGGTGGATGGTTTTACCGCTGATGATTTCTGGCGGAAACTCCACGCCCTTTTTGATGTGGCCACGTCGATCAGTCATCTGAAAGAGAGCGGGAACCTCTATGAATCCATTCCGGATGCGATCAAGAGATATCTGGGTATAGAGGAGGTTGCTCTCCTCCTCTACAATGAGGAGAGCGATTTTCTCGAACCGGTAAGTTTTTCTGAATCCTTGAAGATCGCCTTCCGCGAAATATCGGTGAGACCCGGCGATGGTATCGCGGGCAAAGTGTATATATCGGGAGAGTCGACGTATATTCCTGATATCTCGCTGTCTCCTGACTATATTTACGCCAAGGGGATGCTGAGGGATGTACGATCTCTGATTGCAGTCCCGGTAAAGAAGAGGGATAGACCCATCGGGGTGTTCATCATCACACACAAAGGGGTCAACGCATTTGATGCGGAAACCGTGGGGACAGTCAATACCCTGGTAAAGATAATCTCGATTGTCATGGAAAACACGGAACTCTATCAATATGCGCGGCAACTTGCGGAAAAAGATTCCCTCACACTCTTGTACAACCATGGAACTTTTCACCTCCGCCTCAATTACGAGCTCGACAGGGCCTCGAGGTACGGAAGGCCACTTTCTGCGGTGATGCTCGATATCGATGGTTTCAAAATAGTAAATGACAATTTTGGCCATGTTACGGGGGATAATATTCTCAAAATGGTGGCGGGAGTCATCAATGCACATACCAGGAAAACGGATATTGCTGCCAGGTACGGAGGGGATGAGTTCGCAATCCTCCTTCCAGAGACAGACCATGACTCAGCGCTCTCGATCACGAGGAGGATCTGTAACGGGCTGAAGGAACTCCAGGTGGATACTTCAAGTGGCGGTGAGATAAGGGTATCTGCGAGCTTCGGCATAGCATCTGTAGAAAAAGGTGTCCGGGAGGGGAAGAGAATCGTGGAAATGGCCGATTCCCTCATGTACAAAGCGAAGAGCAGGGGATACGGAAACATAGAGTCGATGAGGATTTAGCGGGTAAAGGGAGAGATGAGAGAAGGGATTATCCAGAAACTTAGTTACGGTAAGCGAAGCGATCTGACCAGGGAGGAACTGCGGGAACTGAAGGAATCGAGGGAAAAAGTTCTCCTCGTTATAAAAATTAGGTGGGTGATCCTCTGTATATTTCTCATATATGGACTTGCTGCCCTCTACTTTTACAGCCTTGAGAGTACAGCGCAGCCCCTCTCAATCAACCTGGCCATTCCCCTGTGGGCCTTTATATTTGCGGTAGCCTATAACGGGTGGTATCACTATTCTTATAAATGGTTCCTCTCCTTGAGGCAACTCAATCTTATCCAGATACTTTTCGATCTTCTCTACACGACTCTTGTAATACATATGAGTGGAGGAGCGGTTTCCTGGTTCTGGGGAGTCTACCTCGTCTTGATATTTGAAGGTGCTTTTCTTTCCAAAAAACCTTACGATGCCTGGGTGGTTGCGGCAGGGTCTCTTATGTTTTACGGTATTCTCCTTCTCCTTGAATACCACCGCTTCCTGTCTCCTGTGGCCATGCCTTTCGATAACAACGCTGTCCAGCAGAACATCAGTTATCTCATGCTGAAGTGGGCATGGGTCACTTCCCTCTGTTTTATCGTGTCGGGGATCAGTTCCCATGTCATGGACAGAGTGATGGAGCAGGACAGGAGCCTGAAAAAGATGGTGATCACAGACAGCCTTACGGGTCTCTACAATAGGAAATATTTTTACCGTCGCCTCAATTCGGAAATTCAGCGGGCGAAGAGATACGGAGGAACCTTTTCCCTCCTTTTTCTGGATCTCGATAACTTCAAGAGGGTAAATGATACGTGGGGCCACCAGGCGGGAGATATGGTGCTCCAGGAAGTATCGAGACTCATGAGGAGCACTATCAGGAGGGACGAAAACTTTCCCCAGTATGATCTCGACATTCCCTGCAGGATAGGGGGAGAGGAGTTTGCCATCATCCTTCCCGCCGCATCATCTCTTCAGGGAAGTATAGCGGCAGAACGGATCAGGGAGAGTATTGAAGTGAAAGGAGCCCTGGGTGTGGCTGAAAAGTTAAGAAAGCGGATAGAAGGTGCCGATTTCAAGGGGATCAGAATTACCGTGAGTGTGGGTGTTGCAGCCTATCCGGAACATGGACAATCAAGTGATGGCCTTGTCAGGGCGGCAGATTCCGCAATGTACGCTGCGAAAGATAAAGGTAAAAACAGCGTGATTATCGCTGAAATAGAAGAGGTACTCTGATGCGTGTTGATGCGAAACTTATTAACTGGTACCGTTTTTATCTCTTCGGGAGGCTCATAATGGGAGTTTCCCACGATCTTGACAATCATCTGAGCGTGGTATTTGGATATGCGGAACTTCTCTCAATGAACCCGGAGGAGTCCGAGAAAGTGGTAAAATCTACGGAGAAGATCCTCAGTTCGGCGGGAAAAATATCATCCTTGTTCCAGCAGTATAGCCATTATGCACGGCCCCACATTGAGGATGATGATATATTCGGAGTCAAGGAGGTTATCGGTGCCATCATCTCCTTCGCTGGATATGAACTCAGGAGAAGCGGGGTAACCCTCGAATTTCAGGAGGGAGGTGAGGAGAGGTATATCCGGGGTGATAAAAGAAGTTTTGCCTACATGCTGCTCAATATCATGTTGAACGCGTCAGAAGCTTCTCGCAAAGGAGGAAAAGTGGCTGTGGATCTCCTGGAAGAGATGGAGGGCAGGGTGTGTGTGAAGGTTTCAGACAACGGTGAGGGTATACCTGCGGAAAACAGGGAACGTGTGTTCATGGAGAACTTTACGACGAGGGAAGAACCATTCCACCTTGGGCTTGGCCTTCCTGTTTCGCGCTATCTCTCCTCTCTTTTAAGGGGGACCATTTCATTCAGAACAGAGGAGGGGAAGGGAACCGAATTTCTCGTCACTCTCCCCGCGGGTCAATGAAGAGGAGACTATTACGTGCCTCCCTCCTATCCGTCATATCTCGATCTTATCAAGAAGGGTGAACTGGAGGGCCGGAGAAAGCTCCTCGAGGGAATTCTTTCTGAGTGCACTCTCTGCCCCCGGGAATGCGGGGTGAACCGAACAAAGGGTGAAAAAGGGTTCTGCAGAACGGGTGTCGAAATTCCCCTGGCTTCCTATGGCCCCCACTTCGGCGAAGAAGTTCCCCTCGTGGGATTGCGTGGTTCGGGGACGGTTTTTTTCTCTCACTGCAATCTCGGATGTGTTTTCTGCCAGAATTATGATATTTCTCATGAAGACAGAGGGGAACTCGTGTCTCCTTCCTCTCTTGCAAACCTTTTCCTCGAGATCCAGGGAATGGGGAACTGACAGTTCCGAATTCCTAGTTCCTGATTCCTAGGGAAAGCGGGAACGGTCCCGATAGTAATTCGGAATTCCGAATTCTGAATTCAGAATAGAACCAAGACTCTGAAATGCT
>CAZPLX010000197.1:0-3522 GCA_964587345.1 uncultured bacterium | reverse complement strand
CAGGTTTGCTTCCCTCAGATCAAGGGTCCGTTCCCATACCTTATTTTCGAGATCCTCATGGCTGCTCTTAATTTTCTCGACCATAGAGTTAAACACGGTTCCCAGTGTTCTGGTCTCCTGGGAGCCTGACACTTCAGCCCGTGCACCCAGATCACCACTTTCCACTCTCTGTGCCGTAGTGCTTAAATTGGTTATCGGATAGGCAAGAGTGTTTGAAATCATGAGGGTAATTCCAAGGACCACCAGTATGCTTATGGTTCCGATGATAAAAGCGGATGTTATCAATCTTTCAAGGGGGGAAAAGACTTCATCCCTGTTTTTTTTCACCACCAGCCCCCATCCAAACTCCGAGTTGATGGGTATGTACCGATACGCCGCCAATACTTCCACACCACGGTAATCCCTGGTGCCGATTATTCCCTCACTTCCTCTCGAAGCAAAAACGGCGGGTTTTGCCTTGATCCTGAATTTCATGGGCATAGGGACCGATCCATCAGGCAGGCGATATTTCAGACGTGTAATGATTCTCGTATTTTGATCGACAAGGAGAGCCTCTCCGGTGTGGCCGAGGCCCTCACCAGTGTGCAGCATGGGAGTGAGGATGTCTTCCGCTTTGACATACGCATTAACTATCCCTGTGGAGTTTTTTCTCCCTCTGCTCTCGGACCCTTTATTCCTGAAGAGCCGGGAAAGAACGATATAGAAAACACCTCCCTCTTTAGTGAGCCCCACATCAACTTCACTGCTCACAAACTGTTTCACGCGGATAAAATGATCATGCCCTGATATGTTCTTGCCGATTTCTTTCTCTTCGCTCGAGACCAAAATTGTTCCCGTTTCCCCGTCTACAAGCTCTATTTTTTTATAGATGGGGTGGGTCTTCAGAACCGGTTCAATAGATATGACCAGTTCACGGTAGGCTGTCCCCCCCTTCCATTCATTGATTTGTCTTTTTCCGAAGAACCTCCCTGAAGGATGATTGCCTACCCCCTCAGGAAGAGTTGACATAGGACGAATCTGTTTTACATGTTCCGCTATTTCATTCAATTCATTCCGTTGCTGGTTGAGCCATTGGATCACCCTCCCCTTTTTAAGGTCAGATACAAAACCGAGGTTGCGGTAAACCTCTTCCTGCCTGATCCTGTATTCCCCCGCATAATGTGTAAAAGGGATACCGTAGAGATGAACAAGCTCAATCGTTACGATGGTTGCCGCAAACAATAAGCCGAAAAATACGAGCATTCTCTCCCTTAGGCTCATAATCCGCTCACGCCTTCTTGATCTTTATAGATCAATGCCTGAAATCTCACTCTTTATCATTTTTTCTTTCCATTTCGTAATCGAAGTTTTCGATAGAGTAATTCTCTTTATCGGTCAGGATTCCCCTGATGATCTTTCTGTCGAAACTTCTCCTGACTCTTTTCCATCCGTTCTCAGGTGGCACTTTCCGAATAGATTTCAGAAACATAAATTCCCTGTGAATAGCTCCATTTTCCTTTAAAATTTCCTCAGAGATTACAGGCGTCGAGGTTATTCCCAGTATATCCTTGATCGACAGCTCCGCAACTTGTCCGGGGGAGAGAAGGGCACTCTTTCCCGTTAACGCAGTCCCCGCTTCACTCGCCCACGCAGCCGCTTTCAAAAGATTACTCCTGTCACCCCTCAACCAGGTCATGGCCCTTACTTCGGAGGCGATGATCAATGCAACTGCTTCGGGGTGTTCAACAGAAAACCTTCTTGAAAAGTATATATATCCCGTACTCAGGGTTCTCCGAATGACGCTGCTCCCCTTCACATTTCTCATCGCGCTGAATGGAGTGGGCTCCCAGGCCGCAAAGGCATCCACCTTGCCAGATTCCAGGGCCTCCGTCATATCTGTGACTTCCATGGGGATGAGGCTGACCTCACCCACATCGATTTCGTAATCGGAAAGAGTCTCGAGGAGCATGAAATGAGCGTTGGAGCCGTAGGCATAACCGATGCGCTTCCCTTTCAGGTCGTCAACCAGGAGGGAGTGGCGAGCGATAATAGAAGTAAACCCGTACTGCATCATCGAGGGAATCACCACATCCATCGTGGCGGACGCGGTGATGGCCGGCATGTCCCCGCCGACCCCCCCATGGAGGTTGCCTTTTTTGAGGAAGACGTTTACATCGTGGCCTTTCAAAAAGCTGTACCAGTGTATTTCCATACCAATCCCGGATAGCTTCCGTCTTAAGACCCTGTCCCTTTTCATGGTTTCCGTGATGAGGTTCGTGGGGAGGTATAACGGCTGGGTCCCGAGATTGATCACATGGTTGTTCACCTCAAATTTATAGCTGCTGTATACAGGATGATTCGAAAGGTTTCGAGAGTGGTCTGACAAATTGCCCGGGGTTGGATCCGCTGAAGAATGAGAAATCCAGAATAATATTAGGAAACAAAGAAAAGAAAAAAGTATGATCAGCTTGTTTTTCATTCGTTAAATTAAAGATTAACAATATTTCCAAAGGATTGCAAATGCCTATAAATGTTTATAGAAAAAGAGTTTGCCCATGCCCAGTCCAATAGATTCGAATAGGGGGGTTAATTTTGAGTTTTTTAAAAAAAAACTTGATTTTTTTCGGAAGTCGGAATATAAAATAAATCTGTTAGCACTCATTAAGGGTGAGTGCTAACAATAACAAAACATTATAATCACATTACTTGGATGCGCAAAGGAGGTGCCCATGAGTGTAAGACCGTTACACGACAGAGTTATTGTGAAGCGAGTGGAAGAAGAGGAAACGACCAAAGGTGGAATCATCATTCCCGATTCTGCCAAAGAGAAGCCCCAGGAGGGGAAAGTGGTCGCGGCGGGAAATGGCAAGATTCTCGACGACGGATCAAGGGTTAAGATGGAAGTGAAGGTTGGCGATCTCGTTCTTTTCAGCAAATATGCGGGGACGGAGATCAAGATTGAAGGTGAGGAACATCTGATTTTGAGAGAAGATGACATTCTCGCGATCGTCGAAAAATAAACTCACACATAAAATTTGGAAATGGAGGATTTACGTATGGCGAAGAAACTGATTTTTGATGAAGACGCAAGAAAAAAGATTTTCAAAGGCATCAATGTTCTTTCTGATGCCGTGAAGGTAACCCTTGGACCCAGGGGCCGGAACGTAATCATAGAAAAATCCTTTGGATCTCCTGTGATCACGAAGGACGGCGTCACCGTGGCCAAGGAGATCGAGCTCAAGGACAACTTCGAGAATATGGGTGCCCAGATGGTGAAGGAAGTGGCGAGCAAAACGAGCGACGTGGCAGGTGACGGAACCACGACAGCGACGGTTCTTGCCCAGACCATCTTCAGAGACGGGGTAAAGCTTGTCGCAGCGGGATACAATCCAATGGATCTCAAGAGAGGAATCGACAAGGCTGTGGATGCGGTGGTCGAAAATCTCAAGAAAATGAGCAATCCCACAAAGGATCAGAAAGAGATCGCTCAGGTAGGAGCAATCTCCGCCAACAACGATGAAGAGATCGGCGGGATTATTGCGG
>CAZPLX010000196.1:0-3532 GCA_964587345.1 uncultured bacterium | reverse complement strand
GATCGGGATCTACGGCACCGGCTGCATCGGCAAAAACTCCCTTGCCGCGGGACAGACCATCCTTGACACCCTATCTTCTCTAAAGGAGGGTGATTCTCTCCTCTATCTCCTGTCGGGAGGAAGCTCTTCGATGGTCTCACTCCCGATACAAGGGCTCAGTCTTTCTGATAAACGGGAGATAACTGTAAAATTAATGAATGCAGGCGCATCCATATATGAGCTTAACTGTATCCGAAAAGCCCTCTCCCGTGTAAAGGGGGGTAAGCTTGCCCCTATTTGCAAGGCAGTAAAAAGCTGTGTGCTCGTTATGTCCGACGTTCCCGGCAATAATCTTTCCACGATCGGATCCGGCCCATTCCTCTCCTCTTCCTTTGAGGGTGACCCGATCAAAATCCTGGAAAAGTACTCCCTCTGGGGAGAGATCCCGGCCAGGATGAGACTAATTCTCAAAGAGGCGAGTCCTGCTCTCCCCAGAAACCCAATCCCTCACGTACTCATCGCGGATAACCAGAGTGCCCTCAATGGAGCCGGAGTATTTCTCCTCAGCAAAGGATTCCATCTCCACTTTCATGAAAAGGAGTATGAAGGAGATGCCATCACGATCGGCGGATCCATGGGTGAACGCGCCATGTCACTATTGGGGAAGACAAAAGGGTGTCGCAGCGCCTTCCTGGCTGGAGGAGAAACCTCGGTGAAAGTAAAAGGAGGAGGGAGAGGAGGAAGAAACCAGGAGATGGCTATCGGAGCGGCTCTTGCTGTACAGGGAAGCGGTCTCACCGGCCTTTGCGCGGGGAGCGACGGGATCGATGGTTCCTCTTGCGCTGCCGGGGGCTACTTCGACGGAGAGCTCATCGAAAGAGCATGGTCCGCGTCGCTCGATCCTGCGACATATCTCAACGATAACGACAGCTTTACCTTTTTACATTCGATGGGATACTCCTTCATCACTGGAGAAACAGGAATCAACGTGATGGATTTGTGCCTCTGCATTTCCATGTGAGAGATGAGCCACTTCAAAGATTTTCGAACATAGAGAAATCTGAAAAGCACTCAATAACTTACGTGCCTGGCTCCAGCTACTTCAGAATCACGGTGAAACAGGGAAAATGCTCGGAAAGATTAAAAAATATTTCACCCTTCCCAGGAACGTTGTAATGCTCGGCACAGTGAGTTTTTTCAACGATGTGTCGAGTGAAATGATCTACCCTCTGATACCTCTCTTCCTCGTCCAGGTCCTCGGAGCATCTCCTTTGACACTGGGCTTCGTCGAAGGCACCGCGGAAGCCACCGCAAGCATTCTCAAAACATTTTCCGGCTATTTCTCCGACCGGATGGGGAAGAGAAAGCCACTCATCCTCGCGGGTTATGGAATCTCCTCATTCCTGCGCCCTTTGATCGGCCTTGCCTCCTCTTGGCCTTTCGTCCTTTTGATTCGCTTCTTTGACCGTGTGGGAAAAGGGCTTCGTACATCCCCCCGTGACGCCCTCATCGCGGACACGACTCCATCCGAGAAATATGGGACTGCCTACTCCCTCCACAGGGCAATGGACCACGGTGGAGCCGTCGTGGGGCCCCTTCTCGCCTTCCTCCTTCTCAAGAGTCATCTCTTTGGACTCAGAGAACTCTTTTTTCTTGCCCTGATCCCTGGGGTCATCGCCTTCTTAGTCCTCGCTTTTGCCGTAAAAGAGAAGAGGGAAAAGAAAAAGCGGGAGAGGGCAAACACAGCACCTTTCGGGAAAGGTCTTGGAAAACCTTTTTACCGTTACCTCGCCATTCTCCTCATCTTCACAGCGGGAAACGGGAGCGATGCTTTCATCCTTTTGCACATCGGTGATGCGACACACTCGATCGCTTCTGTCCCCCTTATGTGGGGCCTCTTTCACATGGTAAAATCCCTCGTCTCCCTTCCCGCCGGGGTCGTTGCAGACAGGCTTGGGAAAAAGCATATCATTGCCGTTGGATGGGTCATCTTCTCTCTCTCATATATCGGATTTGGTCTCGCAAGGGGAAGCACTCTCTTCATTCCCCTCCTTATTCTGTATGCTTTCTATTACGGTTTCACGGAAGGTACGGAAAAGGCACTTGTCGCCGAGTATGTCCCCTCCGGAGTACGGGGAACAGCCTTCGGCTTCTTCCATTTCGTTATCGGTCTGGGAGCACTTCCCGCAAGTCTCCTTTTCGGAATACTCTGGAAGCGGTATGGGGCCCCTGCCGCCTTCTTCACGTCTTCTGCCATTGTGGTGTCTGCAACAGCCCTTCTTCTTTTCGCACTTCCCCCGACCAGATCCGAGGAGCCCATGAAGGAATCCACATAACCCTTCGTGGTCATAGAAAAAAAGAGTGGGGATCCTTACGGACGAGCTTTCAGGCGAAAGCGGACAGAAACCCTCTTCCTCGATGTAACAGGAATTCCCGCAACGGTTGCAGCAGAGAATGTTGCTCCAACGAGCGCCTTCCGTGCTGATCGGTCAAGGCGATTGTGGCCGCTCGTCTTTACTACTTT
This sequence comes from uncultured bacterium, assembly GCA_964587345.1. Classification (GTDB taxonomy): domain Bacteria; phylum Desulfobacterota; class Deferrimicrobia; order J040; family J040; genus CAZPLX01. Next base: position 1,029 of record CAZPLX010000196.1, on the reverse strand, counting down.
TACATGCCGCCCTCTGCCTTCCTCATCTATCACGACGGAGAGGACCACAACCCCTTCCTCTCCTAACCTCCTGGAAGATGAGGGGTATTCAGGTTCCGCCATCCCCACGATTTCAGGAGGAACAAATTGTCCCCTTCCTAATTCCTTCCCTGGTTCTCCCCCCGCCCGCCTCGAAGGGTTCTTTGATGGAGAGTGCTTAATTCTCCTCCTGGAGTACTCCCTGCCCTCCCTTTGTGAACCCTTCATATCCTCATTCTGTGGGAGATCGACGGTTCCTTTAGCCTCTTCCATCCCCTTCCCCCGTCTTCTCAGGCCGAACGGACTGGAGGGGAAATTCCTCTTTTTCCTTACATCAACCCGTCTGCTCCCTGGAGATCTTTTTCCTCTCTTTTCCCTGGGGGAAGTGAGGGCACCCATTCCCCCGGGAACCAGCTTTACATGTACCCGTTGAACATCCCCCGGTGCCCCCTTCGCGCTGACAGCACCGGGAGGGATCGAAAGGAAGCAGACCCCGTGAATCACCAGAGATGCAAGCATAGGGATGAGGAAGTCTGAGAATTTCACCTTCCCGGCTCCTTTGTTTTGATGGTCACTTCTCGGATCCCCACACTGTTCAACCCGTCGAGTACATTAACAATCGTTCCAAGATCAGTACCCCTGTCCCCGTTTATAAAGACTGGTTTTGTCTTCTTCCCCATCACTTTTTCCTTCACCTTTCCGGGAAGCTCCCCCGCCATTGTCCTCACTCCATCAAGGAAAATCTCTCCTCTGCCCGTAATAGAGATGCTCACATACTCCCCCTTTTTCAGGATTGAAGTTCCCGCATCGGGGAGCTCCACGTCGATTCCTTTATTGACCGTCATGGAGAGCATTGCGTAGATGAAAAAAACGAGAAGGAGGAACACCACATCGATCAGGGGGATGAGTTCTACTCTCGCCCGCCTCTCCTCATATCCGCTCGTAAGGCTCATGACTCTCCTCCTTAAATTTCCTGCAGGCCCATTCGGCGGCATTATCGTACGCCGCAGA
>CAZPLX010000195.1:0-3544 GCA_964587345.1 uncultured bacterium | reverse complement strand
ATTAAATATTCTTTCAAGGTAATCTACTCTTTCATCGGGAACATTCACCACGAAAAGGTCTTTTTTTTCTTTTACACCCGCAAGGTCATAGCCAAACTCTCCCATGAGTATCCTTATGAAAGTGCTCTTCCCCGATATGCTCTCACCCATTATTCCAATTTTCATCACGTACCCTCCCCGCTCCGACGTGATCTTCTCATTTCATCCCCCAGCTGCCGGTTTAAAAAACCTCAACTCTTCTCAGATAAATGGAAGCATGAATGGATAGGTGAAAACACTCACGAATCCAGATTGAGATGTTACCATGGATCCGCTCTCTTTATCCCTGATCGCCCAACTCGATTCCTTCGAAAAGGTCTGATTCCGGAAAGGAGGTAACCTCCACCCGTGACTTTGCGAGAACATAGTAATCCCTCCTGGCAAACTTAGTGTAGTTGTCCCTGGAGAGAATCTTCTCAATGTCTTTTTTTTGAGTTTTGTGACAGTAAAAGGCCTCGATTTTGCGTTCAACATAGGCAGAGGTATTTATGATTGTAGTGATATCCTTCATGGGAACTCCCTTAAGATCAGCTCTTGCCCTCCGGAGCCATTCATCGGGAATTTCGAGATAATAGAGTTTGAGGGGTGTCCAGGGAGCAACTGAGTTCTCATGTTCATGATGGGGATAACTTTTCGGATCAGGAGCAAGATCGAAGGCTTCCGTGACTACCCTTGAGATTGTCTGATGGTCAGGATGGCCGGAAATCCCTCCCGGACCAAAGGAAATCACCACGTGAGGTCTGTAGTGCCTGATTGCGAAAACGGTCTGCTCCAACAGGGAATCGTCCCTGACCTTCGCAAGAGTACCATCCATGAATCCCATAAAATATATATCTTTGATACCAAGCACTTCTGCCGCAGACGCAAGCTCGCCAGCTCGCACATCACCTACTGTTTCCCTTGTAGCGATGGGAGGGTCTCCCAGCATCCCCGCCTCTCCCTTCGTAGCTGTGGCGAGGAAAATGTCGAATCCAGAATCTGCATATTTTGCGATAGTAGCACCCGTACCAAATGTCTCATCATCAGGATGAGCGAAAACACAAAGCAATCTCCCTCGTTGCAATGTTCACCTCCTTCAGGAAACCTTCACCTCATCGGGAAGACATCCGTTTTTTTTTCCCTTTCTATAAATATTATATTCCCCACTCTCACAGCGTGTAGTGTTAAATATATGATAGTGTAAAGTGCTTTGATTTTTCTCCGTGCAAAGAGAGGGCATTGCCAGAATAACGATGGGTAAGACTGCCATCATATTGAGCGGAGGAGGAATTACCGGGGGCATTTACGAACTGGGAGCCCTGGCGGCCCTGGACGATCTCCTCATGAAAGGAAAGAGGTCAACGGACTTCGATATGTATATCGGAATCTCCGCAGGGGCCATTCCCGCTTCACTCCTTGCCAATGGGATTTCTTCGAAAATAATGTACCGATCTATCCTCGGTCCTGCGAACAACCCCTTTTTCATGAACCAGGAGGATTTATATTCTTTCTCTGTGAAAAAGTACATGCGGGGTATGGGACGATATCTCCTTTCTCTCCCCCAGATCATCCGAAAAATACGAAGTGATAAGAAAAAGATTAAACTTGTCAACCTCTTAAGCGCTCTTGAGTCGTATCTGCCCTCGGGAATATACAGCAACGAAAATCTATTACGCTACATGGAGCGTCTATTGAGTCTCCCGGGCAATACAGACAATTATGATGAGTTGAGGAAGGAACTCTACATCATCGCCGTAGAACTCGACAAGGGAGAACGGTGGGTTTTCGGAGAAGAAGGAAAGAGAGATATTCCGATCTCCAAAACGGTCCAGGCCTCCTCAGCCATACCCGTTTTCTTTTCCCCTGTGGAGATCGAAGGTTCCTACTTCATTGACGGCGCAGCGGAGAGATCGGGGCATGTAGACGTGGCTATTAAAAACGGGGCAACACTCGTGGTAATTATTAATCCGGTCGTTCCTGTATATAACGATAAGACAATCGTTTCAATTCCCACAGTTCTCGGATGCTGCAAATCAATCGCGGAAGCGGGAATATCCAGCGTAAATGAGCAATCCTTCCGGATCAATTCGAGGGTGAAGCTCGACCTGGGCATTTCCCTTCTAAGAGAGGCTCACCCGGAGGTAGATTTTCTCCTCATAGAGCCGGGACAGATGGAATCGACCCTCTTCCTCTACGGAAGCATGAACTATTCTGAACGGTTGCAGATCCTGAACTACGGTTATAATTCGGCATCTATCTTTTTTATCGAGCACTTCGATATGCTGGAGCAATGTTTCGGAAAATACAACTTTGGCATTTCACTCGACTCGCTGAAAATTGACAAATTTCTCTACTTCACCACAAAGATAAAATCGAAGAAACGATTTTCCCTCGCCCATTAATAACAGTGACTGATCGTTATTGAAAAATAGAGTAAGTCAGTGTACTCTTTCAGGTACATTCAAGAGCGCGTTAAAGGTCAATCTGCCCCCTTAGTGTGCAATGGCCCTGGAGGATAGGTATGGCGGGAAAGGAGCGATTTTTCAGGTTCCTCGACATGCTTGTCAACGAAGACGAGAGAGTCAAGGTCCTTAAAGAGTTTCTCGAAGAAAAAACAGGCTACTCGGTGTACGTGGAAAAGGTAGGAATTCCGGGTATCACTGAGTCTTTTGAACTTCACAATATTAAATGCTCCTCCCCCAATGGAAAGGTGCGGATCAATGCAGAACTCCTTCGGTTACATTCATCTCAGCTATACTCCCTGATCGCGGCGGGAAAGATACTCCTTAACTCAAAAAGCGATATCCCCCTCGAGGGTATCGAAGGACACGGGCTTTTTTTCTCTCTCGGGGAAGAAGATGACCCTGATCTCGAATTCTTTTCACCCAAGGCACTTTTCAAAGGGATCGCTCTTAAAATTCGGTACGACGAGGTAACACACGAACCGGAATTCACGGGCACCCTCTCCTCGGAAAAGATCGAAGGAGCATTCACACTGAAACAGAAGGGAACCCGTCTCCCTGAGATGAAAGGAGATGCGGATCTTACGATCAACCTGAAATCACTGATGGGAAGAGGAGAACTCCGGATAGCCGGGAGAGGGAAGGAGAACAACAACTCCGGGGGAAAAGGGAACAGGGAGATTGTCTCTTTCGATTCTATCTCCTTCAAATCCTCTTTTGAATTTACCCTCTTTCCCGGCTCGGTGTAGCGCCCTTCACAAGGAAGAGGTGTTCTCTTTTGCGAACTTACGTAGTTTCACCCACCTGGCAAAATATTCCTGTGCATCTGTCACTCCCATACCCCGGTGGGAGATAAAGTCTTTTTTCCTGAGGTACCTGCGTGAAAAGGGATCAGACCCGTTAGCTGTAAGGGCAGCGCCGATCCCCGTCATCTCACCAGAGGGCGCCCTATAGGCATTCACCTGGCAAAGGTCCCGTAAAAATTCCACGCTCCCCGGAACTTCCGACAGACCGCCCGAAACAAGGAGAGCGGGGGCATTGCCGCACTCTTTGTCCATGGCATC
>CAZPLX010000194.1:0-3549 GCA_964587345.1 uncultured bacterium | reverse complement strand
CCGCCGTTTTTTTTCCTTCTTGATTCCACCCTTCACTCATGTTTTGGACGCTTAAGAATCAACACGCAGGCGATTGCGATAACGGAGAAAATGGCGAGGGTAAAGTAGGTCTTGTTGTACCCCGCCGCAACGTTTCCCGCTGCCTTCGCGGCTCCCACAATTTTTGCGAAATATTTAGGGACTGTGAAACCCGCGATGCCCCACGCGGTGAAAACGAGGCCGTAGTTGGCACCGAGGTTTTTCGTTCCCCAGAAATCAGCAGTCATTGAAGGCTGGAGGGCAAAATTTCCGCCGTAACAGAAACCCACCACACACAGTCCGATCAGGACCTGCCAGAAGTTCACGGCATTACGAAGAAGGAAGAGACACGCGACGATGTAGAGGGCCAGCAATCCTACATAGGCTCCTTTCCTTCCTACTTTGTCGGATGTGGCGCCCCATGCGAGCCGTCCAAGGCCTTTAAAGATCGACATGATCCCGAGAGCAGTTCCTCCCGTCATCACGGCAGTAGCCCCGGCAAGTTCCTTCACAATCGGTTTTGCCTGTCCTATCGCCACCTGGCCCACGCAGGCGCCAAAGAAAAAGATGATCCAGAGAAGAAAAAACTGAGGAGTCTTCGCCATTTCACCAGGACTGAAATCCGTTCTCGCCGGTGAAGCCCCGCCGCCTGTGGGAGCTGGAGGCTCCCACCCCTCAGGCTTGTATCCTGCAGGCGGTACAGCATAGACCATGGCGGAACCGATCACGAAGATGAAGAAGGCGACCGACAATATCATGAAGGTCCTGAAGATGTTTGATGCGAGAATAGCCTTGTCCATCCCCGCGGAAAAGGCGACGAGTTTCTCGATCAAGGGTGCAAATATCATCGTACCGGCCCCGAATCCCATGACCGCGAGACCTGTAATCATCCCCCTTTTATCAGGGAACCACTTGATGCAGGTTGCGATGGGTGTCACGTAGGCAAAGCCCACTCCCAACCCCCCAATGATCCCGTACGACAGGTTCAGCCCCATGGGATTCTTGTACATAAAGGCTGCGAGCAGGCAGCCTGTCCCCAATAGTACTCCCCCAAAGGCACCGACAATTTTAGGTCCCTTCTTATCCTGCCAGATCCCCGCGACGATCATGGCTACAGTAAAAAAGAGAAGAGAGTACCTAAAAGGCGCAACGGTAGTTGCCTTGTCCCACCCGTTCAGGTAGGCAAGGGCCGGGCGAAAAACTGACCATGAGTAGAGCACGCCGAGACACATCTGCATGACCAGTGCGGCGCCTACGAATTTCCAGCGATTTGTCTGTTCAGGCACATAACACCTCCTCCACTATTTTTCGGTGACACGTCACCATTTACCACCCTCCTGTTCTAAACAATATTTTTTCGTTGTATCACCTCCTATTTTGCGCATTTTCCTCTATCCCCTCGTTTCATAACGAAATTTGGCGTACGGTATTCCGGATTGGTGATGATAGTAAAAAAATGTTATCCCCTTGTCAAGGTTTTTTGTGATATGTTTCACAAATTTTCCCCCTCTTCCGATCTTACTTACGTCGAAATCGATGGTTAAACCTATTATGTGGGGGTGAAATAGTTGAGAAATATTTAAAACGCTTTTTTCAATAAATCCATTTCGACCTTTTTCAGATCTCTCCAGGCACCCGCGGGAAGGGACCCCAGTTCAAGACCGGCGAATGAAACTCTTTTCAGTTTCAAAACGGGGCACCCAATTAGGGTGAACATTTTTCGAATCTCCCGATACCGGCCCTCGGAGATCTCTATTCGCACCCACGATTTGTCCCTCTTCCTGTCGATAATCTCGAATTTTCCCGGTTTCGTCTTTTTTCCCTCCAGGAGAATACCCTTCCTGAGGGACTGCATCTTACCCTCTCCGGGTTTTCCTTTCACCTTGGCAACGTACCCCTTCACAACTTCGAAACGAGGGTGAGAGAGATGGTGGGTGAGTTCCCCATCGTTGGTAATTATCAGAAGGCCACTCGTGTTGTAATCGAGCCTTCCCACGGGGTATACCCGTGGATAGGCGAAATCGAAGTAGTCTGCCACCGTCTTCCTCCCTTTCGGGTCGTCCATCGTCGTCACTACTCCCACAGGCTTGTGAAACATCATGTACAATTTTTCACTATCGAGGTTCAGGAGGTGACCGTCGAGCCTCACGAGGTCCCGGTCGGGATCTACGAGAATCCCCTTCTCAGAAACAATTTTTCCGTCAACAGATACCCTCCCCTCGAGGACCGCGTTATCGGCTTTTCTCCTGGAAAGTCCCCCCGCCTGTGAGAGAAACTTGTTAATTCTCATCTTCTTCATGGGGACCCTCCGGAAGATCTACGGGGAGATCTCCCATGATCTCCTCCATCTCTGAGAGAGTCGGCAGAGACGCAAGGTCTTCGAGGCCAAAAAGTTCCAGAAATTCTTTTGTAGTTGAAAAGAGGAAGGGTCTTCCGGGAACCTCTTTTTTCCCCATCACCCTTATGAGATGGCGATCTATGAGGGTTTTTATGGAACCCTGGGAATCGACCCCCCTGATATCATCGATCTCTCCCCTGGTTACCGGCTGACGGTAGGCTATGATGGCGAGAGATTCCATCGCGGCCCTGCTAAGGCGTGCCGGCTTCGCGTCAAGATAAGCCCTCACGTAGTCCTGATTCGAAGGGCTCGTTCTCAACTGGAGCCCCCCGGCAATCTTTTCGAGTAGAATTCCTGAATCTCCGCTATATTTCTCCTCGAGGAGGAGGATGGCGGAATGAAGGTCCGTCCCTTCGAAGGCGGGTACTCGTTTTCGCACTGAATCAATCCTCAAGGGCCGCGTGGAAACAAGGAGAAGTGATTCAATAATAGAAGCGAAGCGCCTTACCCTCTCCTGTGCATCCCCCACTTCATCCCCCTTTTCTCTCTCCATTTCCCCCTCCTTATCCCTCATTCTCCTCATCCCTCATGATAATTGTAATCTCCCCGAAGGGTTCGCCCTGGTAGAGGCCAATCCCCCCCAGTTTCGCGAGTTCTAGGATCGCGAGAAAGAAGGCTACCGCTTCTTTCCGGGTAGTGATATCTTCAATGAGCTCAGAAAATTTTACCACCCTGCCCCCCTCCCCCTCCATTCTGTCCATGATAAAGGTCATGGCATCGGCAATGCTTAATCGCTCAACGGAGATATCCTGTGTGAGATCTCCTCCCACCCTCGCAAGAACCGTACTGAACGCAGCAAGGAGGTCCACAAGGCTTACCTCTGTTACCGGTAGGGATTCTTCTCTCGCCCTCTCAATTTCAGAGATATCTTCCCTCTTGAACACATCTTTCCGCATCATCGGGTTCTCCCCGAGGGCCTCCGCGGCTTCCTTGTATTTTTCGTACTCGACGAGTTTGCGGGAGAGTTCCCTCCTCATCTCCTCCGGGTCCTCTTCATCATCGATACCTTCGTGTACCGGCAGGAGGGCCCGGGATTTAATGTAGATGAGGGTTGATGCCATCACGAGGAATTCACTTGCCACCTCGACATTCAGCATCCTCAACAGGTCTAGATACTCGCTGTATTGGGCCGT
>CAZPLX010000193.1:0-3634 GCA_964587345.1 uncultured bacterium | reverse complement strand
TTATCGCGGGGACAGGGTCGAACAATACTAAGGAAGCTCTCATGCTCACGAATCATGCGAAGAGTGTGGGTGCTGACGGTGCCCTTGTGATCACTCCCTACTACAATAAGCCCACCCAGGAAGGGCTTTATCTCCATTTCAGGGAGATCGCGAGTGCCGTAGATATCCCCATCATCGTGTACAATGTCCCCTCGAGAACGGGAGTGAATATTTTGCCGGAGACGGTGATCCGCCTCTCGAGAATTTCAAATATCGTAGGGATCAAAGAAGCTTCAGGAAGCCTGGTCCAGACGTGTGAGATCATCAACGGGACTCCGGCAGATTTTGCTCTCCTCTCAGGAGATGATTTTCTCTTCTTCCCCATGCTCTGCGTAGGAGCGAAGGGGGTTATTTCCGTCACGTCGAATGTTGTTCCTGACAGGATGGCACGTATGTACGATTTCTTTGTGGAAGGAGACCGGGAGGGGGCGAAGAAGATTCACTACTCTCTCATGCCTCTTTATAAGGCCCTCTTCATCGAAACAAATCCGATCCCTGCCAAAACCGCTCTCGGGCTGATGGGTATCATTGACGCCGAGTTGAGGCTTCCACTGTCTGGAATTTCAGCTCCCAGCAAAAAGGTGCTTCGGAAGGTCCTGAAATCTTCCGGGGTTCTCTAAAGGAGAGGAAAGATGATACATGTGGCAGTTGCAGGTGCCTCAGGGAGGATGGGGAGAGTGATTTCCGGAATCATACTCAGAGATTGCGGCGACATGGAACTTTCCGGAGCACTAGAGGCTCCCGGTACCCCTCAACTTGGAGAGGATGCCGGCATTCTCGCGGGAGTGGGGGAATCGGGAGTATTAGTGACAGACTCTGTGGAGGATGCCTTGAATGGGGCTGCGGTACTGATTGACTTTACCAACCCTGAAGCCTCTCTATCTCATCTTTCCTTTGCTGCCTTGTCGAAAATTCCGGCAGTTGTGGGGAGCACGGGCCTTACAGAGGAGCAAAAAGAGAGGTTGAGAAATTCCTCAAATAACATTCCCCTTGTGTGGGCCCCGAATATGAGTGTGGGGGTCAATCTTCTCTTCCGCCTCGTCAAAGATGTGGTGAATGTTCTAGACGAAGATTTTGACGTGGAGATTTCCGAAATACACCACCGCTTTAAAAAAGATTCTCCATCGGGTACTGCGCTCCGCCTGGGAGAAATCATCGCCCACGAAAAGGGTGTTTCACTGGATGAACGTGGTGTCTTCGGGAGGCACGGAATAACAGGTAACCGTCAGGATGAAGAGATTGGAATTATGTCCCATAGAGCCGGAGACGTAGTGGGAGAACACACCGTGATATTCGGCGGGATGGGGGAGAGGCTCGAACTCACTCATCGGGCACATACGAGGGAAACATTCGGGCGGGGAGCGGTAAGGGCTGCACGCTGGGTGATCGGAAGGTCCCCGGGACTCTACGACATGAGTGACGTTCTGGGGTTGTAAAGGAGAAAAAAATGAAACTATTGCGCTTCGAAAAGTTCGGGACCATAAAATATGGTATTTTTGATCCCTCCTGCGAAGAGGTTCGGGAACTCACGGGGCCACCTTACGGGAACATCAACATGGGGGACGCGGTCCATAAAATCGATGAGGTGAACATACTCCCTCCAACCGATACCCGGAAGATAGTGGCTCTTGCCATGAACTACAGGGACCACGCGAAGGAGCTCGGGAAAGCAATTCCTGATGAACCTCTTATTTTTCTGAAACCCTCTTCGGCACTCACGGGACATGGAGATGAAATCGTCATCCCCAAGATGTCGGGACGTGTCGATTACGAGGGGGAACTCGCGGTGGTCATCGGGAAAAAAGCAAAATCTGTGGCCGCGGAAGAGGCGAGGAAATACATACTCGGTTATACATGCATGAACGATGTGACTGCCCGGGATCTCCAGACGAAGGATGGGCTTTTTGCCCGTGCCAAAGGGTTTGATTCCTTTGCTCCTGCGGGGCCATTTATCGAGACGGACATTGAGCCGGATGACCTCTCCATAAAGGTGCGTGTGAATGGAAACCTGAAACAGGATGGAACCACGAGAAAGATGATTTTTGACGTGTATACCCTCATAGAATTTATCAGCAGTATCATGACACTCTTTCCCGGGGATATCATCACCACTGGGACTCCTCCCGGAGTGGGACCTCTGAAACCGGGAGATATTGTTGAAGTGGAAATTGAAGGGATTGGAACACTTGGGAACAAGGTGGTTCATTTTCTCGAGAAAGTGGAATCCTGAACATTACGGGAGGTAAAAAAAATTGGTGAAATTAGCTGAACGGGTGCGCACTCTGCCTCCCTACCTCTTCGCCGAACTCGACAGACAGAAAGAGAAGGTTATGAAGAGAGGGGTGGATGTCATAGATCTTGGTGTGGGAGATCCCGATCTTCCCACTCCCTCATTCATCGTAACAGCCATGGGGAAGGAGATTAAGAAGGGGGAAAACCATTGCTATCCCTCCTATCTAGGAACCATGGAATTCCGTACGGAAGTGGCCAGGTGGTACAGGGATCGATTCGGCGTATCCTTGAACCCCGACGGGGAGGTGATTGCACTGATCGGCTCCAAGGAGGGAATCGCCCATTTTCCCCTTGCCTATTCCGAACCTGGAGACATCGTACTCGTCCCTGACCCTGGATACCCTGTCTATGGGGTTGCTACGAAGTTTGCGGGTGCCAGTCCATATTATCTTCCCCTCAAGAAAGAGAACTCATTTCTCCCTGAGTACGGGTCCCTCCCGGGAAAGGTGAGGAAAAAAGCGAAGATCCTTTTTTTGAACTACCCAAATAATCCCACCTCCGCTGTGGCAACGAAAAAGTTTTTCAGGGAAACTGTTGCCTTTGCGAAGGAGAACGACATTATCGTCTGTCATGATAACGCGTATTCTGAAATCTATTTCGGGAAGTCCAGCCCCCCCAGTTTTCTCGAGATTGCCGGGGCAAAAAAGGTGGGGATTGAGTTTCACTCTCTCTCCAAGACCTTTAACATGACGGGGTGGAGAATTGGATTTGCCGCGGGCAACAGGGATCTTATCGGAGGACTCGGAAAGATAAAAACGAACGTAGATTCCGGGGTCTTTACTGCTGTTCAGAAGGCAGCCATTGCAGCTCTTTCCTGTGACGGCAGCTGTGTGTCAAAACTGAGAGACCTTTACCGGAAGAGAAGGGATATTATGGTGGAAGGGCTTAAAGAAGGTGGATTTGACCCCTTTGTTCCCACCGCTTCCTTCTACATATGGATGCCGGTGCCTGAAGGAGTAGGATCATCCGAATTTGCATCCGCCCTCCTCGAGAAAGTGGGGGTTGTCTGTACACCGGGTGTCGGCTTCGGCAGCGCAGGAGAGGGATATGTCCGCTTTTCCCTAACCGTTCCGGAAAAAAGGCTGAGGGAAGCGGCAGCAAGGATTGCCGGTCTGAAGGGGTAGCGGCCTATGCTCTATTTCCTCGTCATCGGGACGAATTTCGGTTATCCTTTGAAAAATATTGACAGAGCCCTCGCCTCTCTTTCTGATTTTGGGACCGTGGAAATGACATCGTCTCTCCATGTGACTGCCCCGGTTGACAGAAAATGGCAGACCGAGTTCGCGAATGTTGGTGTAAAATA
>CAZPLX010000192.1:0-3638 GCA_964587345.1 uncultured bacterium | reverse complement strand
AGCAATGATGAGGATGATCAATAGTGCCATATTGGGGTCGAGCCCGCCTTTTATGGGTGCCGTGTGAATGTACCGGGTAATCAAAAGGGTTCCCCCCGAGAGGAGGAGTATCGACAGGACCCATTTCCATTTGAAGATTATTGAGAGAACAAATATGATGATCAAAGGGATCAGAATACGGGGGTCCTTGACCATGGCTGCGAGATGAATCCCACCAATGTAATCGATGATTCCTTTCATGTGAGAGATCATCAGGGTCCCCTGTAAAATAATTTTGTAGTTTATTAGTATAACTCTTCATTATATTTGAACAAAATAATTTTCAGGCGGTGGTTCCATGAAGAGGCCGGTGGGAATATTCGATTCGGGGATCGGGGGATTGACAGTCCTCGGTGAACAGAAGAAAAGGTTGCCGGGGGAAGATTACATATATTTCGGGGACACGGGGAGGGTTCCATACGGCAACAAGGGGAAAACTACAGTGACCCGCTATTCCATCGAGATTGCGAATTACCTTCTGATAAACCATGATATCAAGGCTCTGATCGTAGCCTGTAATACTGCTTCCTCCCTTGCTGTGGACACTCTTAAAAAGCTTTACAAGATTCCTGTCTTCGAGGTCATAACTCCCGCCTCCAGGAGGGCCCTTGAAAACACGAAGAACGGGAGAATTGGTGTGATTGGTACCTCGAGTACTGTGAGGAGCGGCACCTACCGGGAAAAGATTGAATCTCTTGACGGAACTGCTTCCGTTTTGGAGAAAGCCTGCCCTCTATTTGTTCCTCTTGTTGAAGAAGGGTGGCTTTCCCACACAGCCTCAAGGATGATCGTGGAGGAGTACCTTGAGCCGTTAAAAGAAGAGGACATCGATACTCTTATTCTGGGATGTACCCATTATCCCTTCCTCATCGGGATGATCCAGGAGTGCATGGGAGGGGACGTTTCGATCGTTGACTCGGCTACACATGTGGCTATCGAAGTGGAGCACTATCTGAGAGAAAATGGACTCGTCACACCTGAAAGGGAAGGGACTCTCAAATACATTGTCACGGATGATGGGGGAAGCTTTATGGAGCATGGCGTGAAGTTGCTGGGAAAGATGGAAGGGTCGGTTATGGAAGTGACACTTTGATCCCCGGGAAAGAGGATGAAAAACTTTTTAAGTCTCATCAATACGGGATTCCTTCTATGGGATGGGGGAATGAATACCCTGCGGGGTTTAGAGGGGGAGAATCCGGGAATATCGGCGAAAATCCTTCTTGAAGAACCCTCTCTGATGAAAAAAATCCATCAAGATTTTCTGGAAGGGGGATCTATGGGAGTAACTACGGCCACATGTGAAGGGAACAGATTCACCCTCAGAAAATTGGGCCTGGGAGACCGGGTGGGGAGAGTAAACAGGACGGGGGCGGAGGTTGCGAAGGATGCGTGCGGGGGAAGTGCTTTTGTCTCCGGGGCGGTGGGCCCTACAGGAACCTTGTTGAAGCCCTTTGGAAAGCTCGATTTTCTCGAGGCCGTGGAAATATTCCAGGAACAGATGGCGGCACTTGTGGCAGGAGGGGTGGATGCGATTCAGATAGAATCCATGGAGGATATCAGGGAGATCAAAGCCGCTATGCTCGCCGCGCGAAAGATTTCCTCCATTCCTTTGATCGTCATGATGAGATTAGGAGAGGAGATGGGAACATCTACCGGAACGACTGTCGAGTCATTCGGAACTGTTGCCCACGCTATGGGAGCAGACCTCATAGGGATCACCTCCTCCAGTGGGTTCACAAATCTCTTTTCAATGGTTTCCAGGCTCGCATCGGTGACGGACAGGCCAATAATTGTCAAAGGTGACGAGGTCACCCTTTCCCTTATTGCTGGAAGCGATTCTGCTGTTCACGGAGATTTTGCTTCGAGAACATATGATCTCCTTGCCATGGGTGTCCGCGTAATCGCGGGGGATAGAGGGGTTACGCCTTCTCACATCAGGCAGGCAAGGAAGGATCTCCCTTTCAAAACTTCCCGGGGAATCGAGATTCTCCCCACACCGGAAAGAAGCATCCCGCTACCTGAGGGGCTTGCGGTTGCATCAAGGAGCAGAGTAGTGAGGATTTCCGACGGAGGTCCCGTACGGATCGTAGGTGAGCGGATCAATCCTACGGGAAAGAAAAATCTGATCGCGGACTTGAGAGAGGGGAAGATGGATCACGTTTCCTCTCTTGCCAGAGAACAGGAAAAGTGTGGTGCCCACATTTTGGATGTAAATGTAGGCGTCCCGGAGCTCAACGAGGAATCCCTGATGGAAGACGCTGTCTACGCGGCAAACATGAGTTCCTCCCTTCCTCTAATGATTGATTCCATGAATGGGGTGGCCATAGAGAAGGGGATTTTAGCGGTGGATGGACTCGCCATTATCAACTCCGCAACGGGTGACAGGAAAAGACTCGAACTCTTGCTTCCTCTTGTGAAAGAGTCCGGAAGTCCTCTTATATGTCTTCTCCTCGACGGGCAGGGAATTCCCGACACAGCAAAGGGGAGGCTGAAAATTGCCAGAAAAATCGTGAGGGAAGCGGAAAGGGCAGGAATTAAGAGGAGCTCACTAATCATGGACTGTCTTGTGACATCTCTAGGACGTTCTCATCGTGCGGCCCTTTGTACCCTCGAAACTGTGGAGATCGTGCGAAAAGATCTGGGATTACCAGTGATCCTGGGGATTAGCAACGTTTCCTTTGGAATTCCGGCAAGAAGTCTCATTAACCGGGCCTTTCTTGCCATGGCGGTGTCGAGGGGTCTTTCCATGGCAATGCTGAACCCACTCGAAGAGGGTTTGGTTGAATCCCTCTATGGGTGTGAACTCCTTACCGGAAGGAACCTGGAGAAAGAGGGGAGGGAATATGATCTTCCTGATTAGGGAAAGGGGCGTCGGGGAGTATTTGGCGGCGGGTCGAGGTGGTAAGATAAATGAGTTCCTCGCGGAACGAACTATGCTGAAGAGTTGACGGGAGGGAAATAATGTCCGATAAAAAGGGTGAGATGCAAACGGGCTACAATCACAATATCACCCACGGGGGGAAAACCTACCATATCCAGACTGAAGATTGCGGAGTCTTCAAACCGTTCATCCTCACCCATGTCTTTCTCAAAGGGGTTGTCATCGACACCCTTAAAGAGTCCTACGCCGATATCATGGCGGAGGGAAGAGAGATCAAGGAGAATGTGAGGGAACTTATGAAGCGGCAACATCTCACAATGATTAAACGCACGATCTCTGGACAATACGACGGCGCGACGGAAGGGGAAGAGCCCGATGAAAATTGAGCTTGTAGGGGCCGCCCTTATGGATGGGGGAAGTCCCGATTCCCCCAGAGTGAATGTGTCTTTTCAGAGCGGAGACCTTGTTCTTGTCGCCGGTACAGAGTCGAGTGGAAAGAGCCTTCTCTTCGACCTTTTGAGGTTGAGAATGAGGCCCAATTCCGGCCATATCCTGGTGGAGGCCTATGATCTGTTCAAAGCCATCTATCAGGAACGCGGCTACCGGCAACGAGACATCCCGCAAATGATCCTGGAGAAAAACCTGTACGGCCTGGAGATCGACGACAGGGCCGCCCAACTTTCCGCGTTCGCGCTCATGATGAAGGCCCGGGAGGACG
>CAZPLX010000191.1:0-3658 GCA_964587345.1 uncultured bacterium | reverse complement strand
CTGAAACGCTCGTGAGGAGCGGGGCAGTAGATCTTGTGGTAATCGATTCCGTTGCAGCTCTGGTCCCCCGGGCCGAACTTGACGGAGAGATGGGAGACGCTCATATGGGGCTTCAGGCCAGGCTCATGTCTCAGGCCTTGAGGAAGCTTACTGCGGCAATAAGCAAGTCGAGTACCTCTGTGGTTTTTATCAACCAGACCCGGATGAAGATTGGAGTAATGTTTGGGAATCCAGAGACAACAACGGGGGGCATGGCTCTTAAATTTTACTCTTCCATGAGGATAGATATTCGCAGGATAGCTCAGATCAAAGTGGGGAACGAAATCATCGGGAACAGGACCCGTGCGAAGGTTGTGAAGAACAAACTGGCTCCTCCTTTCAGGGATGTTGAGTTCGATATTATTTATGGAGAGGGAATTTCCAGGGAGGGAGACCTGCTGGATCTCGCCGTGAAGATGGAGATCGTTGAAAAAAGTGGCTCCTGGTACTCCTATAACGGGGAGAGGATTGGCCAGGGAAGGGAAAACGTGAGAATATTCCTGCGGGGAAACGAGGGAGTGAGAGAAGAGATCGAGGGGAAGGTGAGGAAAGAAGCGGGCCTTGTAAAGGGTGATACCGCCGGCCAAATCTCTGGTGAGGGAGAGTGACCGTGTCATCTCTGAACCTCCAGGAGATACTGAAAATCTCACTGAAAAATGGAGCATCTGATGTCCATATCAAGGTGGGACTCCCCCCCGTGTTCAGGATCAACGGAAGGCTGGTCCCTTTGAAGACTTCGAAACGTCTCAGGCAGGAGGATCTCCTGGGAATGGCAAACGATATCCTGAACGAGATCCAGAAGGAAAAGTTTCGGGAATCAAGGGAAATTGACGTTGCTTACAGTGTTACAGGCCTGGGGCGATTCAGGGTGAATATTTTCATGCAGAGAGGCACACTGGGGATCTCTTTCCGTGTCGTACCTGGTGAAGTTCTCTCCTTCGAGGATCTCAAACTTCCGGAAGTTCTCAAGAAAGTATCGATGGAGTCGAGGGGTCTTGTCCTCTGTACCGGCACAACGGGGAGTGGGAAATCGACAACCCTCGCGGCGATGGTTGAATATATCAATAATAACAGGACCTGCCATGTTATCACTATCGAGGATCCTATCGAATTTCTTCTTAAGGACAAGAAAAGTATCATAACTCAAAGGGAAATAGGAGTGGATACCCTCTCCTTTGCGACTGCCCTGAAGAGTGCTTTGAGGCAGGATCCGGACGTGATCCTCGTAGGCGAGATGAGGGATTTTGAGACGATCGAAACTGCGATCACGGCGGCTGAAACGGGTCACCTTGTTTTCAGCACTCTTCATACTGTTGATGCGGCGGAAACAATCAACAGGATCATTTCCGTCTTCCCTCCCTACCAGCAGAAACAGATCAGGCTCCAGTTGTCCTCTATTTTGCGTGCAGTGGTTTCACAGCGCCTCGTCTCGAGGGCTGATGGAGACGGCAGGGTTCCCGCCGTGGAGGTTCTCCTGAATACGCCCCGTGTTCAAGAGTATATCGAGAACAAAGAGAAGAGCAGGAAGATCCATGATGCCATTGCGGAAGGATTCACGACTTACGGCATGCAAACCTTTGATCAGTCTCTCATGCAACTATACCGGAGAGATCTCATCACCCTCGACGAGGCACTCAGGCAATCTTCCAACCCGGAAGATTTTGCGCTTCGGGTAAAGGGGGTTACGAGTCCCACCGACCTTACCTGGAACGCTTTCGATACTCAAAATAAGGTGGAGGAATAGGTGGCGCGATGGGAGGGGCCGATACCTGTCTGAAGGAATCGTTGAGGATTCTTTCCATTCGGCAATATTCCGAGGAAGAGGTGCGGGGAAAATTGAGAGACCGGGGTTTTTCCGACGGTCCCATTGAAGAAGCTCTCGACCGTTTGAAGGCATATGGGTATGTGAATGATCTCGACCTCGTGAAAACTCTTGTAGAAATAAAGTTCACCGCCCAGGGATTCGGCCGGAGAAGAGTAAAGGACTATCTCGTGAGAAGAAAGATTCCTCAGGCTCTCTTCTCCGAAGAGATAGACATGATGATAGACCGGGAGAGGGCCGTAGAGCGGGGAGTCAGGCTTCTCACGGGGAGAAAAAGACCCTTCCCGACAGGAACCCCGAAAGAGCGGGAAAAACTTTTCCGGTACCTTGCGACAAGAGGTTTTGAAATTGAAGAGTGTAAAGATATAATTTCCGAATACGAAAATAAAGGCGGGAGCGAACATGAAAGGGAAAGACGTTAGGGAACGGTTTTTACGCTATTTTGAAAAGCATGCCCACAAGGTGCTTCCAAGTTCTTCCCTCGTTCCTTCAAAGGATCCCACTCTCCTTTTCACAAATGCGGGGATGGTTCAATTCAAAGGCTCCTTCCTGGGCTACGAGGATATCGGGACCGTGAGAGCGACTACATCTCAAAAATGTCTCAGAGTGTCCGGGAAGCACAATGACCTTGAGAACGTGGGCTACACGGCGAGGCACCATACGTTTTTTGAAATGCTCGGTAACTTTTCCTTCGGGGACTACTTCAAGAAGGATGCGATATTTTTTGGATGGGATTTTCTCACCGTAGATCTTGGCCTTGATCCAACCAGGCTTTATGTCTCGGTGTTCAGAGATGACGATGAGGCCTACGAGATATGGAAGAGTGAAATGGGCATCCCTGAAGAGAGGATATTCAGGTTCGACGAGGAAGATAATTTCTGGTCCATGGGTGACACAGGCCCATGCGGCCCCTGTTCAGAAATTTTATACGATCAGGGGATGGATGCGGGGTGTAATAAACCCTCCTGTCAGGTTGGATGCGAATGTGACCGCTACCTCGAGATCTGGAATCTTGTCTTCATGCAATTCAATAGGGACGAAGAGGGGAAGTTGACCCCTCTTCCCAGCCCTTCGATCGATACAGGGATGGGCCTGGAACGCATCACTGCGGTGGCACAGGGGGTTACGAGCAATTACGATACAGATTTTTTCACAGGACTTATCGGGAAGATAGAATCCCTCTCGGGATTGGAATATGGTCGGGATGGCCGTATCGATTCCGCGATGCGCGTGATTGCAGACCATGCGAGGGCAACTGCTTTTCTGATTTCCGATGGGGTTCTCCCCGGGAACGAGGGGAGGGGTTACGTCCTGAGAAGAATTATGAGGAGAGCGCTGAGGCACGGGAAAAAGCTGGGTTTTTCAGAACCTTTTCTCCGGGATGTGACAGACACAGTGGGTGAAGAACTTGGAGGCCACTACGGGGAGCTTGTCTCTGGGAAGGAGTTTGTGAGAAAGGTCGTAACAAACGAAGAGGAAAGGTTTTTAACAACCCTTGACGGGGGTCTGAAAATCTACGAAGAAGAGGCTGAGAAGATTTCGAGAACAGGGGGAAATGTTTTTCCCGGGGCTGTCGCATTCAAACTCTATGATACATACGGATTTCCTCTAGATCTTACTCAGGATATCTGCCGTGAAAGAGGTCTTTCAGTTGATACGGAGGAGTTCGTCACTGAAATGGAAACGCAGCAAGGAAGGGCTAGAACTGCCTGGAAGGGAGGAGAATTTACTCCTGAAGCGTCTCAGTTCTCAGAACGTTCAGGGGCATTCTAAGAGAGGGAGTTTAGCGGCTACGTG
>CAZPLX010000190.1:0-3667 GCA_964587345.1 uncultured bacterium | reverse complement strand
GGATCAGGACATCCATGGCGTGAAAAAATTCTCCAATATCCCTCGCCAGGGGAGCTCCCCCAGAGATAAAAAATCTCAGCCTGCCTCCGAGTTTATCCCTGATCTTACTAAAAACGAGTTTTTTGGCTATCCCGTACTTCAGCGAGAGGACAAGCGGGACGTCTCCCCCATCCTGCTTTATCCGGGAAACTGATCGCCCCGCTTTTACTGCGAAATTGAATATCTTCTTTTTAAGAGGAGACGCATCCTCAATCATTGTGTGAACCTTTTCGTAAAACTTCTCATATAGTCTTGGAACACTGAACATCAGGTGGGGCTTTATCTCCCCCATGTTCTCCCCTACGGAAGATATGCTCTCCGCGTACGCTGAAATGAGGCCGGCGTCCAGAGCGATAAACTCCTCGAGGCGGCCGAGTGAGTGGGCAAAAGGAAGAAAGTGGAGGATTGTTTCTCCTTTATCCATAGACGTCGTCTCTATCGCGGAGGTAGTGATAAAACGGTAATTCGCATGAGTTGTTACCACCCCCTTGGGAGGTCCCGTAGTCCCCGATGTGTAGATGATGGTCAGATCCTCATCTTCCGTAATTTCCTCTGCGATTCTCTGGATGTAGTGAGGGTCTTCTTCGAGGAGTTTTCCTCCCTTTTGCTGGAGCAGGTTGATGTTGACAATCTCAACAGAATCTCCCTGAGGGGAATTGAAAGAGGTCATCGGAAAAATCCATTTCAACTCCGGAACACTATCCCTTATCACGCTCAATTTCATGAACTGTACTTCATCTTCCACAAATATTGCTTTTGCACCGGAATTCAGAAGTATGTACTCTATCGTATCCGGAAGGTTTGAATGGTATACAGGAACTGTGACAAACCCCCCTACGATGTTCGCAAAGTCGGCAAGGGTCCACTCCACCCTTGTCGTCGAGAGGATACAAATCCTGTCGCCCTTTTCAAGACCAAGTGAGTGAAGTCCCGCTGCAATTGCTATGACAGATTTCTCCGCCTGTCCCCTTGTCATCTCCACCCACCGTCCATCCCTCTTGAATCTGAATTTTACCTTCCCCCTTTCATGAGAAAGACGGTTCATACACATGAGAGAGAGTGTCTTCTCTTCCATTAATACCTCCTGTTTTCCTCTGTCGTGAAAAAATTCTTTTCCCTTCTTTAATCTCTTGCATCCTTAAAAAACTTTATATAAATTTTCTAAGGATGTAAAATCTATTTGCTTTAATAGGCGTAAAAGGGCGGACCAATTATCTGGCAGGAGAATGCTTTATGAAACAATATTTTACGTTGACACTTTTTGTGATCTTCCTGTGTGTGACCCAGGGATGCCTGGTTTCAAAAGCAAAATATGAAGAGAAGTCAAGAGAAACCGAAATTGTCCGTGAAGGCCTTGCCGAGTGCCAGAAGAGAACAAACGCCTTAACGGACCAGATTGAAGAAATGAACATCAAAGTAGAGATGCTCAAAGGAGAAATAGCAAAAAACAGGGAGAATATCGACGCAAAGAGCATGGAAGTGGATCGCTACCGTACCATGGCGAAAGATTTAAAGAAGACGTACGATACCACAAAGATTTCCAGGGAAACTCTCATCAACGAACTTCTCGACAAGGAAAAGAAATATTCTTCTCTCATAAATGAGCTCTCAGTAAAAAACATCCAGCTTGAGACAAATCTGGAGAAATTAAAAAAGGAGCTTGAAAGATCAGAAAAGGAAAAAACAGTGCTCAAGACATCCCTTGCAAAATCCGAAAAAAAATCTGTTGCCTTGAAGGGAGATCTCGAGAAGAGGGCTGGTGAAGTTGACACACTGGGAAAGAACGTAAAAACTCTCTCATCCAAAGTTCAGGCACTGGAAGGGAAAACCGTGAGGCTTTCCGAGAATGTTGAAGATATACTTCCCCTTTCTACAGCGAGAAAGGAAGCCTCAGACCACCTGGCAAAAAACATCTCCCCCACTTTTCTTTCTAAAGATATATCCATTCTTCTCGCATCGATCCCTTCAGATCTCGCCCTCGATAAGAAAGGAGGGACACTCTCCCCAGAATTTACGGCTTTTCTCAAGAGTCTTGGGGATGTTTGCACTGAGGGAAAAGGGTGCTCCGTCGACATCATTGCCAGGGGAAGAACACGGAGCGGTGAGATGGAGATTCTCGTCGAACTTAAGAACAGGGAAATTGCGTTTTTACGTGCTTTGAACCAATTCCTCAAAAGCCCCGGGGGGGGGAACAGCCCTATCAGAAAACGAGGAAGAATAACGGTTGTGGAAAAGATGGGGTTTAAGGGGAAGGAATTGGTGGAAGTGCGGATATATCTCGTAAGAAAGAAGAGTTGAGGAGTCCGGAAGGGGGAAACATGGATCTGCTTGAAGCAATCAGAGGACGGAGAACGGTAAGAAATTTTCTCGACACCCCTGTTTCTAAAGAGCTCGTCAAGAAGATGGTCACACTCGGTACCTACGCCCCTAACGCGGGAAACACCCAGCCCTGGAGATTCATCGCCATAGAGAGCAGAAAAATAAGGATGCAAATGAAGAGGATTGTCGACAGGGTTACCGAAAAAGTAACGGGCATAACAATTCCTGAGGAAAAGAGGACCTTCCAGAACCTCTTTTTCGCGGCTCCCACTGTCCTCGTGTGCGTGATGACAGCCTATCAGTCTTCTACGGATACGCTTCTCAAAGAGAAGTTTCCTGGCAGGCTCAAAGTGAGGAGTGAACGTGTAAATCCCTCTCTCCAGAGCCTTTCTGCAGCGATCACCCAGATTCTTCTCGCAGCCCACAGCGAGGGAATCGGTTCGTGCTGGATGACAGGTCCTCTCCTTGCCAGAGAGGAACTCTCCGCCTATCTCTCCATTAAAGATCCCGAGGAAATCGCAGCTTTTGTCGCACTCGGATATCCACGTAAAACCCCTTCAATGCCTCCGAGAAAACCTCTTGACCATGTCCTTGTCTTCCTCGATAGTGAGGACTGATCTTGCCGGCTAATATGATACAATCCTTAAAAGGCCATTCCCTGATCGAGGAGTAATTGAAGAACAGACTTGCGTTTGTCACACACGAAGAGTGCCTGAAACATGTCGCCTCCTATGAGCACCCAGAATCCCCCGATCGAATCCTTGCATTGACTGAAGGGGTGAAAAAGTCTCACCTTGCGGGGCAAGTTGATTTCAAAAGGGCGAAGGTGGCAAAGCGTGTTCAGATCGAATCCATCCATCCGCGGATCTACATCGATCGTTTGAGGAAGAGTTGTAAAGAGAAGAAAGAATGGTTCGATTTCGAAGATACCTTCATCAATGAACATTCTTACCGATCTGCCCTCTATTCAGCCGGGGGGGCTATCGAGGGAGTGAGACTGGCCCTTTCGGGAAAGTACCGGAGGGTGTTCTGTTGCGTGAGACCTCCCGGTCACCACGCAGACCGGGAAAAGGGGATGGGGTTTTGTCTCATGAACAACGTAGCTATTGCGGCGAAATATGGACTCAGTGAGGGGAAATTAAGGAAGGTAATGATCGTAGACTGGGACGCCCATCACGGAAACGGGACACAGAACATTTTCGAGAGGGACCCCTCGGTATTCTACCTTTCTCTCCACGAACATCCCACATTTCTCTTCCCGGGAACAGGCAGGAGGTGGGAAACAGGCAACGTGCAGGGCGCGGGGGCC
>CAZPLX010000189.1:0-3668 GCA_964587345.1 uncultured bacterium | reverse complement strand
GGCGAGAGCCATTATGGAAGCAGTCTGCGAGGTTGCAAAAGAAAAGATAAAGGTGAAGCCTGAGATCATGATTCCTCTCGTCAGCATGAAGTCAGAGATGAGGGCACAGAAAGACATTGTCGTGAGAATCGCTGAGGAGACGATCAAACAGTACAGGGTGAAAGTGGATTATCTTGTGGGAACGATGATCGAACTTCCCCGCGCAGCCGTACGGGCAGACGAAATTGCCGAAGAGGCGGAGTTTTTCTCTTTCGGGACGAACGATCTTACACAAACTGCATTTGGTTTTTCCAGGGATGACGCGGGAAAATTTATCAAGGAGTACATGAAACAGTCCGAATACTGTCCTCTCTGTGGAGAGGAACTTGAAAACGATCTCTCCTGTCCCTCCTGCGGTAAAGTATTCGAGGCAAGACAGCAGAACATTCTCGAATATGATCCCTTCCAGACCCTTGATCAGTCTGGTGTGGGGGACCTGGTGAAACTGGGGATCGAACGTGGGAGGAGTGTTCGTAAGAACCTGAAGGTGGGAATATGCGGGGAACATGGCGGAGACCCGGCGTCGGTTGAGTTCTGTCATCTGAGTGATTTTAACTATGTGAGTTGTTCTCCCTACAGGATTCCCATCGCCCGCCTTGCAGCATCCCAGGCGGCCATAAAGGAACGTGAGAGAATCAGAGAGAATAAACGCTCGGGAAAGGGAAAAGGGAAAAAGGGAAAAAAGACAAAGAAGTAGATAGATAGGATTAAAACCTCTCATGAGAAGGCAGTCCTCAAAAGGGCTGCCTTTTTTTCTTTACATTTGAGAAAATACACAATATATTGTGATACCAAGAGGTGGCATATACATCATGTGGGTGTTTTTCGACGACACGGGGTGTCTTTATGAAACTGAAATCCCTTGAACTTGCCGGGTTTAAGTCCTTTGCAGACAGGACGAGGATAGAATTTTCCAAGGGCATCACGGCGATTGTGGGACCTAACGGGGCGGGCAAATCAAACATTGTCGACGCCATCAGGTGGGTCATGGGAGAGACGGCACCCTCCTTCATCCGTACGAAACTTCTTGAAGACGTAATATTTTCGGGATCTGAAGCCTCTCCTCCCACTGGTATGGCGGAAGTGACTATAACCTTCGACAACACCGAGGGGATGTCACCTGTGGGGTATGAGAGTTACGGGGAGATTCAGGTCTCCCGGAAAGCCTACCGCGATGGAGAATCCGAATTTTTCATTAACAAGACACCTTGCAGGCTGAAAGATATCGTTGAGATATTTCTTGACACAGGCTCCGGCTCAAGGGGCTACTGCATCATAGAACAGGCAAAAGTCCAGAAAATCATATCCGCGAAGGCCGAGGAAAAGAGGTTTCTCATCGAAGAGGCTGCAGGAGTGGCAAAGTACAGACTAAGGAAGAAGGAGGCCTTGAGGAAGCTTGAGTCTACGAGGCAGAACCTTGCCCGGGTGTCCGATATCCTCCTCGAAGTGAAACGTCAGCTCGGTTCTATCGATCGTCAGGCGAGGAAGGCTAAGAGGTATAAGAAATTGAGGGAGAGGTTCAAAGACCTTGAACTCGAATATCTTCGGCGCAAAGCCGATCGGGACGCTGAGAGGGAAAGAATTATTCAGAATGATATTGATAGGGTCATGTCCCTCATTGAAAAAGGGGAAGAGAAAATTGAGTTTCTCCGCAGTAAAGAGGAGCAGATTCAAAACTCCATTTTCTCCATCGAGACAGAGGTGGAGGATGTGAGAGAGCGCCTTTCCAGGGCCAACGAATCGTTTTTCCGGCTGGATGCGCGGTTGGAGGGCATGAACAAGGAGATGTGGGACATAGAAGAGAGGGGGGAGTTACTGCGTGGGGAAATGGCAGCGAGGAAAGGAGAACTTCTCTCCATGGAAGAGAAGTCTTCGGAGATTTCCAGGGAACTTAGTAGTCAGGATGAAGAACTCAGCCTCTTCCTTGACGTTCCTTCCGAAGGGAAAGAGGAGTTCTCTGAACGTAAGGTCTACCTCGAAGGGATGAAGGAAGAGTGTGAGGAGAGGCGTGAAGAACTCCTTGACCTCCTCTCGGAAACGAAGAGTCACGAAGATTCGATCACGATACACGAGAAGTGGATCGGAGAAACTGAGAGAAAGATTGCCTACATTGAAAAAGAATGTACTACCGTGAGTGGCGAATTGAGTACCCTCGAAGAAAAATCGGCGGGGAATCTTGCACGGGAAAAAGAGATTTCCCTTCAGATCGATCTGCTGGAGGAGGAGATTCAGAGCGAGAGACAGGTTATGACATCTCTCACGAGAGACATCTCCCGCCTCGATGAAAATGTTCTTTCCATGCAAAAGGAAAGGGAGCAGGTCCGTTCCCGGTGCATTGCCCTGACACAGATTCTCGAGCGCTACGAAATGTATGGGCCTCCTGTTTCATTCATCATGAAAGAGTTCGGTGAAAAAGGGGAAAAGCTTAAAGTGCTGGGTGTTCTCGGAAGCCTCATCGATGTGGAACAGGGATATGAGCGAGCCGTGGAAGCGGCACTCGGGGACAGCCTGAAATATATCATCGTTCAAAGTACGGAAGACGGAATGGTAGCCCTTCGGGAACTCAAACAAAAAGGCCGGGGAAGGGCATTCTTTGCTCCCATGAAGGTGCGGAAAAAAGCGGGGAAAAGTGTGGCCGTTCCTGCGGGAGAGGGGGTTATTTCACCTGTAGCAGGGATTATATCTGCCCCCGAAGAGTGCAGGGAACTGATCGAAGATCTTCTTTTTGACGTGGTTCTCGTAAACTCCCTGGATGATGCCCTGAGATTGTGGAAAATCAATGGAACATGGGCTACCTATGTGACCCTCGAAGGTGATGTTGTTTTCCCGAGCGGAGTTATTTCCGGAGGTAGCTCCAGGAATGAGGAGAAGGGAATCCTTCTTAAGAAGAGGGAGCTTTCCGAGTTTGAAAACCGTCTCATGGGGATTGAAAAAAACCTGGAGAATCAGAAATATCTTCTGGAGAAATGTAAAAGAGAACGGATGGAAGGGGCGGGGAATATAGAGAAGAAATCTGAAAAGCTCGCAGAAATGGAAAGGGAAAAATATTCTATTCGCGTCAACCTCGAATATGGAGAGAAGGAAACCGAAAAACAGAGAACCAGGCAAAAATGGGCAGAAGGAGAGCTCTCCCATCTGAAGGCGGAACAGATGAGATTCGTCGAACAGAACAAGGAGGTGAAGGAGAAAATTGCTGAAGGGAGGGGGAAGAGCGAATCTCTTCAGAAGGAGATTGAGAGGCTGAGGGAGGAGATTTTCCGCCTGGAGGAAGATTTGAAAGTCAGGGAAGCTGAAGTGGGAAGGCGGAGCATTTTGAAGGTCGAACTTCAGGAGAAATCGGGGAGATTGAGAGCAGAGATCGAATCTCTCGGACAACTCATAATGGATAGAAAGGGAACGATCGAAAAGGGGACGGGGGAGCTGGGAGAGCTCCTTGAAAAGAGAAAGAGAATAGAGAGGGAAAAGGAGATTACTCTTTCCACCCTCACAAAGCTTGACGGGGATCGGAAAGGGCTCGTGCAGGAAATGGAGGGAAGGGTAGCCCAGCGCTCATCACAGCAGGTGGGTCGGGAAGAGAGTAGTGCTGAAAGTGCTCAGGAGCGCGGGGAGGTAGAGGGAGGCAGAGGGGG
>CAZPLX010000188.1:0-3686 GCA_964587345.1 uncultured bacterium | reverse complement strand
CATTCGAGGTTGTCGCCTGGGTGTGGCTTACCCCGTGGGGGTCGTGGCAGGCGTTGCAGGGGGCTTTTTTCCCCTGGATATGCTTCTTATGCTCTTTGAAGCTATCGTCGTTCAATATGCTCGACCTGCTGTGACAGCGGTAGCAGAGGGCGTAGTTTGAAGAACTTTCTGTCGTGAAGTCTTTCGTCACATATTTTGCCACCAGTATATGATTATTAGTGGACCCATGGGGCCCCTTCGGGCCGGTAGAAGAATTATTCCCGTGACAATCTGTACAGAAGATAACGCTCGACGTCGTATAGGGAGGCAGGAGGCTCGGCACATCGTTGTTCACACCCCGCTGTTCAACTGGGTGAAAGGAAGGATTCGCAGAATCAAACTCAAGTATCGTATTCAACTGATCTATCTGCCGTGTGGTGGGAAATATGGTCACCACGTTATTTTTTACATCCCCGTGACATTTGAAACATATCTCGTACTGGTTGAGGGCACTCTCCACCCCGAAACCTGATGAGTTGATTCCTGAAACGCCCTTGTTCGGACCCGACACTGCAGGAGCCCCAGCAGACGCTGATCCATTCGCCTGGTGGGGGTTGTGGCAGTCCTGGCATTCCACGTGCTTCGTGACTGTTGACGAAAAATCCTCCGCGGGATCATGGATGCCGTTGTAATTCTGAACCTTGTGACCGTATGTTTTTGTGAGTTCCGCCCCTATATCTTTCGACGCAACGTTCCCCGTGTGGCAGACGAGGCAGTTGTCTTCGTCTATGGAATAACGAAGAATTCTCTCCGGTTTAGGGGCCGTGTGGGGTTTGTGGCATGAGAGGCAGGCGTTTTCCTCCACCGTCGTCCAGGTCGTATCGGGCCAGGGGTCAGTCCCTGTCCCCGACCATGTCGCCGTCGAAGTCGCGTGGGAACTGAAAGACCATCCCGTCTTATCGTGGCAGGAGGTGCAGAGACCTGAAAACTTGTTATCCGCAACGAGAAATTTCCCGTATGTATCCTCATGGGGGTCATGGCAGGAGGTACACTGAAGCTGGCTGCTTCCGTCGACCTTGACAGTTGAGGGAAGACTTCCCGGATCGACAAGTTCCCCATTCTGGGACGCAAGGGTCGTGTCGTAGGTGAAAGAGACAGGATGGTCGTCCGAGAGGTCAGTCCCAAGCTTTGTGGGGCCCTCAGGGATGAAGCGGACTCCTCCCGCAAAAGGTACTTCCACCGCTTCGCTCAGAAGGGCTCCCATGGCAATGGTTCCGTCGTGGCATGAGAGGCATAGCTTGGATGCCCCCGTAGGCTGTCCGACAGCCGCATATATCGTGGAACTCGTATACGTGGTATAGCTCGCGACGGAAAGAGACCGATTCCATAAATAGGGAATCGTTGTGCTCGCATTGTGGGGGGTGTGGCAGAAGATGCATACCCTCGCCTCCGTCGTAGATTTTATCGTTCCCGGGCCGCTCACCGACAGGTTGTGCTTCGTTGTGAGAATGGTTGCCCTCGCGAGTGGGGAAAATAAGATCGAAAGAATTACCAGCCCTGTTATAGTGATTGTTCTATTTCGCATTTTTCTGGGTCACCTCCTTTTTGAGATACTGGAAGATCTGGACCCGTTTATTGTAGGTGTCCGACACGTAAATCCTGTCATTTCCATCTATATAAATCCCCGAAGGAAGCCAGAATTTACCAAAATCGTGCCCCGGACTGCCAAAAGCAAGGAGGAGTCGGCCCTCCTTATCGAAAATCTGGACATTGTCGAAGAGAGCATCCACCACGTAGATGTTCCCGTCGCTGTCCACGGCGATACCTTTCGGGCGTGAGAAGGTCCCGGGTGTGTCCCCGGCAACTCCAATTTCGCGTAAAAATTCTCCGTGAGGGGAAAATACCTGAACCCTGAAGTTGAGGGAATCGGAAACGTATATTTTTCCATCCTTCGTGACGAAGATATGGGTTGGCGCGTGGAATTTCCCCTCCTCCTTCCCCATGCCCCCGATTATCCCTTTCAGAAAGCGGTCTTTCAGGCCGATACGGAATATTTTCGATTTTTCAGAGTCAACAACCAGCAATTCTCCCGTCAGGTGGTTAATCGCAAGGCCCGTGGGCCTGGAAATCCCTGAGAATTTAATCTCCCCCCTGTGTTTCAGAGTATCCTTCGCGTATATTTCCACGATCCCCCGCTTCGAATCGGAAAGGTAGATCCGCTCCCGCGTGTCATCGATGGCGATATCGATGGGAGAGACGAGTTTTCCCTTTTTTCCGGGAAATATTCTGTAGCTATTATCTTTTACATCGAAGAGATGTATCTTCTTGAGGTATCCATCCACTATGTAGAGGCGCCCCTTCTCATCTGTTTCTACGCCGTATGGAGACAGTATGGACGTCTTTTTCTTTCCCCCCAGATAGCGGAAAAAGCGCTTGATGGCTCCTTCCCTGATCTGCAAGTCTTCCGATTCAGACACTGACTTCACAAAACGGATTCTTGGGGTCTCGGGCGGTTCGGGCCACACGATGTTTGGGAGGGGCTCACTCACTCTCGCTGAATTTCTGAAACAGCTCCATGAAAAGGACGCCAGGAGAACAATCAGTATGCACCATACGTATTTTTTCATCTGTCCCCGTACCTAAAAGAGTTCTCTCCTGATCTGTACAAAGATATTGTGGTTTCTCCGCTTTTCCCCGTTGATTTCATTATCCTCGTACAGGAAGTGATAACGCAACTCGAAGTGCCAGATATTGTACACATACTCGAAGAGGGAAGAGACTCCCGTATCGACGGTCCTCTCCGCCATTCCAGAGATTTTCCTGTAGAAGAGTTCCGTTTCAAAATTGCTGTGGGACGATATATTCCACTCCATATTTGTCTCTGCGTTATAAAAATCCTCACTATCGCCGATATCGGGGAACCTGGTATTTCCGAGGCTCCCTGATATTGTCCAGAAAAAATCTCTGTGAGGTCTGAAGGAGAGGGTCTCCTCTGCGAGCCAGCGGGTAATGGGAACCTCCGATGAATCCTCCTCCTCGTAGAGGCCGTGGGTCCTTGACCATTTCCACTCGTAGTTCAGTTCTGCCCCCCGAACTTCCGTCCTCGTCGCTCCGAAGAAGGGTGATGGTATGCCGCTCTTCAATACTTCTCTTGTGAGACCGTACTGGTAATATAGGCTGATGGCATTGAAAAAGAAGAGTCTTGCACCGTAGGACTGTGTATAGGTAGAAAAATCGGCTGCGGGGTTGCTGAGAAATCTATAATCGACGAGGACAGCCTGGCCGTCTGTGATAGAACCGAATGCAGAACGGCTTATCCTCACCCGTGTCCCGATTACGGTAAGGGTATAGTCGATATTTTCCAGGTAGATGATTGAGCCCGTCACGTCGGTAACAATGATTGTGGCAAGATCGATATTCTCATTGTCGAGGAGGGTTACGGATCCCGTCTGGAGTACCTTCGATTCGTCGAGGATCTGAATATTCTTCTGGTCTACATTATCTTCCGTGATGTAATATTCCTGACCAACCGTAAGGTTGATATTCCCCCCCGGAATCCTCCGGCGGTAGGCAAAATCAGCGCTTCCCCCGTAGAGATTCCTCCTCCCCACGGTAAAGGTATCACTCGTCCCATACACGGAAAGTCCCGTCGTGAGATTCTCATAGAGCTGATGGGTGAGACCTATGCGTCCATCAAGGGTTTCTCT
>CAZPLX010000187.1:0-3694 GCA_964587345.1 uncultured bacterium | reverse complement strand
ACATGCGAAAGCGCCGCTTCACCAGGCGAAAGTTGTAACCCAGAGAGAGACATGGGTCCTCGAAAACAAGGAAAAAAATCCGGAGCTGTCCAATAAGGAGAATGCCCGAATGGGTGAGCCCTGGTTCGATCAGCTTGACGACGGGAAGCAGAAGTTGATTCTTGACGAGGTGGGGGAAGCTCTCTCACTCTGGGAAACCCACGGTGGTGGGAAGTGGAAGAATATGGTGATGATCAAGGATAATATCGCCGACATTACCCTCCAGCAGGTATTGACCCGCCCCAGGGAATTCGACGTGATTGCCACGCTGAACCTGAATGGTGATTACATTTCCGACGCCCTCGCTGCCCAGGTGGGGGGAATAGGGATAGCACCCGGAGGGAACATCAACTACGAAACAGGAATTGCAATTTTTGAGGCGACTCACGGAACGGCTCCAAAGTATAAGGGGCTTGACAAGGTGAACCCTTCTTCGGAAATCCTTTCCGGTGTCCTGATGTTTGAGCACATGGGATGGAACGAAGTGGCAGAACTGCTCGTAAAGGGTATCGAAGGGGCGATCGCATCCCACAGGGTCACCTACGATTTTGCAAGGCTGATGCGAGGAGAAGGGATCAAGGACGTGACAGAAATAAAATGCTCGGAATTTGGCGGAGAAATCATCGCAAACATGTAGCAATAAGAACACTTATTCTATTCGGAGGAGAAGGAGGGAAAAATGGCAAGGTCTAAGATAACCGTTGTGGGTGCGGGAAACGTGGGTGCCACGACTGCGCAGGGTCTCGCGCTAAAAGATTTTGCTGATGTCGTTCTCGTGGACATCGTGGAGGGAATGCCCCAGGGAAAGGCCCTGGATCTCATGGAAGCAGGTCCTGTGTTGGGATACGACTCGAAAATCATAGGAACAAATGGGTACGAGGAAACAGCGGGGTCGGATGTGATTGTCATTACCTCCGGACTCCCGAGAAAACCGGGAATGAGCCGGGACGATCTTCTCAAAGTGAATGCGGGAATCGTAAAGGAAGTTACAGAAAGGGCTGTGGCACAATCACCTGATGCGGTTATCATCGTCGTGGCAAATCCGCTCGATGCGATGACCTACGTGGCATACAAAACTTCGAAGTTCCCCAAGAACCGGGTCATCGGCATGGCGGGAATACTCGACTCCGCGCGGTTCAGGGCTTTTATTTCCATGGAACTCGACGTGTCCGTAGAAAACATCAACGCCTTTGTTCTCGGAGGACATGGTGATTCAATGGTTCCCTCCACGAAATATACAACTGTCGCCGGGATCCCTGTGGAGGACCTTATTCCCAAGGAGAGGCTCGAAGCAATCTTACAGAGGACAAGAAAGGGAGGAGGAGAGATCGTGTCTCTCTTGAAGACGGGCTCTGCCTACTATGCGCCCGCTGCATCTGCAACGGAAATGGTGGAGTCGATTGTCTTTAACAAGAAGAAAATTCTTCCCTGTGCTGCTCTCTGTCAGGGGGAATATGGGATCAATGATCTCTTCGTGGGTGTTCCTGTAAAACTGGGGGAAAACGGAGTGGAACAAATCATCGAATTCAAACTCTCGGGGGAAGAACAAAAAGCTCTCGATACATCGGCTGCGGCGGTCAAGGAACTTTGCGAACTTGTGGACAGCATGGGTTTTTAACCCCTTTAATTCATAATGAGGATAGGATTATGAGAGAGATTAACGTAAAGGATATAATCCCTTTTGTACGTGAGATGTGCATGGATGCCACGGTAAATCTGGGCGACGACGTTATGGGCGCGTACAATGATGCAATCGAATCTGAGGAGTCCCCGGCAGGAAAAGAGATAATAAAGGTTCTTCGGGAAAATGCGCGCATCGCCTGTGAAGAAGGATTGCCCGCCTGTCAGGATTGCGGAGTGGCGGTTCTTTTTGTGGAAATCGGCCAGTCGGTGAGTTTTGTGGGAGGCGACATCTCCGAGGCGCTCGCGGAAGGAGTGCGACAGGGCTACAAGGACGGTTATCTCAGGAAATCCATCGTCGACAAACCCGCCACGGGAAGGATTAATACTGGGGATAATACTCCTCCGGTAATTCATTACAACATCGTCCCCGGTGACAGGGTGAAGATTACCTTTCTCGCCAAGGGAGGAGGGTGTGAAAATATGTCGACAGTAATCATGCTGACACCCGCTCAGGGTATCGAAGGGGTAAAAAAGGCGGTCATAGAGCGGGTGAGGCAGTCAGGGGGAAATCCCTGTCCTCCCATAAAAGTAGGGGTGGGCATCGGAGGCACCTTTGAGAAAGCCGCATTTCTCGCCAAGAAAGCTCTTCTCCGGAAAGTGGGAGTTCTAAGCGATGACCCGGAGATGGCGGAAGTGGAAAAAGAACTCCTCGAAAAAATCAACAGGCTAGGTATCGGACCCCAGGGCATGGGAGGGAGTACAACTGCTTTTTCCGTTGCCATAGAGACCCATCCCTGCCATATCGCGAGCCTTCCTCTCGCGATAAACATCGATTGCCACGTGAGCAGGCACAAAGAAGTGGAAATCTAATAAAGAGAGGATAGCAAGGTGAATGAGATAATCATACATACTCCCGTTAACGAAGAAGTTCTCTCCTCACTTACGATCGGTGACCGTGTCCTTATTAATGGTGTCATCTACACGGGCAGGGATGCAGCCCATAAGAGGATGGTTGATGCTCTTGACAAGGGGGAAGATCTTCCCTTCGATGTGAAGGGCCAGGTGATCTACTACGCAGGCCCCGCTCCGACCCCTCCAGGACGGCCGATCGGATCCGTGGGGCCCACGACGAGCTACCGCATGGATCCTTATGCCCCGAGGATGATGGAAGCAGGGCTTCTGGGGATGATTGGAAAAGGGCCAAGAGCCAAAGAAGTTGTCGATGCCATGGTGAAGTACAAGGGTGTCTATTTTGCCGCCATCGGTGGTTCTGCCGCTCTGCTTGCGAGGCAGGTGAAAAAAGCGGAGATCATCGCATAC
Organism: uncultured bacterium; assembly: GCA_964587345.1. Classification (GTDB taxonomy): domain Bacteria; phylum Desulfobacterota; class Deferrimicrobia; order J040; family J040; genus CAZPLX01. Next base: position 712 of record CAZPLX010000187.1, on the reverse strand, counting down.
GAGGATCTGGGTCCAGAAGCGGTGAGAAGGTTGGAAGTTGAAAATTTCCCCGTCATCGTAGTAAACGACATAAATGGAAATGATCTCTACGAAGAAGGGGTTGCACGTTACGCAAAGGAACTTTAACAATTGCAGTGAATAAATCAAGGAGGTAAGGAAATGGGTTACAAATGGCACACCGGGTCAGTAGCCTGGATACTCCACCGACTCTCTGGAGTTGCGCTCACCCTCTATCTTGTACTGCATATCTGGGTGATCCACAACATCGGACTGGGGCCGGAGGCGTTTAACGCCGTAATGGCAAAGGTCCAGACTCCATTATTTAAAATCCTTGAGATCGGCCTTTTGGGGACGGTTCTCTACCACGCCTTTAACGGCTTCAGGATCCTGCTCTTCGATCTGGGAAAGGGCATCAAGGCGCAAAAACAGGTCTTCTGGGGAGTGGTCGTCGTAGGAGTTATCATCTTTGCCTATGGGGGCTTCAGCATTTTTACACACCTACACTAATTTGGAGGGACTGAAGAATGAGATACAAGGGATCTTTAAAATCAGGAGGCGCCGTTTCATGGTTCTACCAGCGTCTCTCAGGACTGGTTCTTATTATTTTGCTTCTCGTGCACTGGGGCATAATGCACCACGGGCCGAAGACTGCAGACGGGATTGCCTATCTGGATGTGGCCTCCCGCCTTGCCTCTCCCTTTTGTAAGAATTT
>CAZPLX010000186.1:0-3734 GCA_964587345.1 uncultured bacterium | reverse complement strand
GGGATACAACCATGAAGCTCCCCCTTTTTCTCTCCTCCAAGTCTCGCGAGGGGAGCCCTCACCACCTCGAGATGGCCAAAATTGTAGGGGAGGCCTACCCACCCGATTGCGGGGAGCCCTGGCTTCCCCTGTTCCTCCCGGGGAGAGTACTCTCCGGTGTCCACACACGTAGGGATTACTGACACGTTCCGGTTAAACGCAAGAGCGTATTTTCTGAGATAGTCATTTCCCGTTATCACCTTTGATGCCATCCTGAGTGTGGAAGGGTACTTGCGGGCCCTTCCAGGGGAGAGAAAAATGGCGTCGTCAAACTCCAGGACATACCCCCCCTTGAGAGCCTTGATAAGAAATTCAAAGAGGGGAGGAAAGCGAGGGAAGAACTCCCTCTCTATTGCTACCACATCAGCCTCGAAAACCATCCGAAAATCGATCACCCTCTTGAAAAAGGCTTTTACAGTCTCTACTCCCCGTATAAGGTGCCTCTTGTACCCCATAAGAAATTCCGCCTCTATGTAGGAATCGGAAAATGCCGGGACAATCGTGAGGTCGATTTCCTTCTCTTCGAAGAATCTCCTGAACTGGAAGATCCGGTACCTGCTCCCAGGCCCCGGGGAGTCCGTCTTTGAAAAGTAAAGAACTTTCAAGGCTGCCGCCCCGTCCCACCCGAAAGGGCAGTCATGGCATCCAGGATTTCATCCCGGTCTATATTTTCAAAACAGGTCGTGTCCATACACTCATCGAGGTAGCAGGGTGAACAGTCGCCTCCCCCGGAAAATAGTCTGACCGGACCTCTGGTGAGTGGATGCCACCTTAATGGGTTACCGGGGCCAAAGACCGCCACGACGGGCGTTCCGACCAAAGAGGCAAGATGCATGAGCCCTGAATCGATAGTCAAGAGGACCTTCCCCTTTTCAAGTATTGCCCCCGCATCCTTGATTCCTGTCTTCCCCACGAGATCCACAAAGGGGGCATCCATGTGGGAAATGAAGCGGTCCATCTTCTCCCTGTCCGCTCTTCCCCCCAGGACAACAGGAATCCATCCCCGGGCATCCCTGAAGCGGCGGCAAAGACTTGCCATATGTTCATACGACCACTCCTTGCTCCTCCTCTTCCCGAAGGGAGATAGGCAAAAATAGCCCTGCCCCTCAGAAATAGCTGACTCCTTGAGATTGTGCGAAAGGAGAGCCTCGCTCTCTTCGCGCTCTCTGGCGGATAACCAGAATTCACACTCCCCTGGAAAGTCCGCTCTGAACTCATCCGGGATCACCCTTGCCATCTCCCTGTCCATCCGCTCCTCCCCAAAAACCGTGTGAGATACGGGATGGGTGAGGAAAAGGGAATCGACGGACAGGGAGTAAGCGCCCCTCACTCCTGCTCCGGTTCCGTATGCAAAAAGGGCATCTCTCATATAATGGCGGAAGGGACGGTCAAAATCGGGAGTGTGAAGATTCAGAAACATATCTGGGGATTTATTCCTTATTAGCATAAGAAGCTTCATCCCTTCCCTGGATTTTCTCGCTTCCCTGCAAAAGGGGATAATTTCATCAACATAGGGGCACCCCTTGAAAAAATCGCCCATTTTCTCATTGATCACACGAATAATGCGGGCATTCTTAAAGCGGGAGCGCACCATCCCCATCGCGGGGACCGTCATTACCGAATCGCCCAGCCATCCGAGCTGGAAGAGCACGATATGGTCAATTCTGTCTTTCATTTCCTCCGGCGAATTTATATAGTTAACTACCACCGGGGCAGTTCCCCTCACTTATGTATATATCGGCTATCATAGCAACCTATAAAAGGGTTGAACCATTAAAAAAGCTCCTCGAGACCCTTGAGGCACAGAGTTACCCTCTCTTTGAAGTCATCATCGTTGACCAGAACGAGGATGACTCTGTTGACACCCTTCTCTCATCCTTTCACTCTCTTCCGGAGATCACAACCCTCTTCAAAGGAGAGGAGAAAAAGCTGAGCAAAGCAAGAAACAGAGGGATCGAGATAGCGAAAGGTGAGATTCTCTTCTTTCCCGATGACGACACTACACTCCCAACAGATTTTTTCGAAGTGGCAGGAACATTTTTCCAGGAGAGAGAAGTGATCGATTTCATCTCCGTACCCCTCATGGACAATCCTTCCCTCTTCACCAGGGATAATTCCGCCACCCCCATTGACCGGAGCAACGCCCGGAATTTGACCACAGCGTCGAACCTTCTCTTCCGGAGACGGGTGAGTGAAAAAACTGGACTTTTCGATACCACTCTGGGTCTCGGGACAGAGTTCGGTTCTTCAGAGGATCTCGACTATATATTCCGGGTCCTCTACGACGGATTTCAGGGGGTACACTTCGGAGGGACCTGCGTCTTCCACAAAAATCCCCTTGCCTCCTACGATACGGAGAGGGAGGAGAGGGCGTATCTCTATAACAGGGGGTTCGGCGCCTTTACCGCCAAACACCTTAAATATCACAGGAACTATTCACTCATCCCCTCATTTTTAGGGGAATTGGGGAAAAATATCCTCGCCACACTCCTCTATTACCCCGCAAACCAGGGGAGAAGCCGATATAACCTCATGTCCGCGAAAGGAAAAATATCAGGGTTTCTCTCATACTCCCGCAAGAGGATCACCTGAAGATTTTTCTGAAGAAGCCCTTGAGATCAAAGAAGAGATATCTGCTGAAGGGAGAGGAGACAAAGCGAAGGATCTTCTCACTCCTTTTTCCCGCAGAAAAGTAGCAGAAATCGAGCCATTTTTGACCCAGAAGAGCATGCAGCGCCTTAGGGGGGTACACATTTCGTTTTCGATTTGCCTCTAAAATAGTCTTTAGCCACCTGGAAACCTCCCGGTACTGTTCCCGGTCTATTTTCCCTCTCCGGGGAGCGCAAAGGCGGAAGTGTACCATGAAGTCCTCTTCAGATGGGTCGATCCCGAGAACTCCTAGCTGTTCCCTCCGTACCAGGTTCGCGGCCCCTTCAACTAAAGAGGAGTGGCGATGGGTCACCTGAGAATCGTGGAGACGGTAGTGAAGAAGAGCCTTCGGGATATTTGCCAGTTTCACCACTTTTCCCGCCCTCGCCCATAGATCGTAATCCTCTGCCTTTTTCCGTGATTCCCTGTAGGTGAGCCCGTATTCCGTAATGAGGTTCCTCCTGAACATCACAGAAGGATGGGCTATGGGAGAGTTAAAGAGGAGTGCGCACCTGACCATTTCCGGGTCTGTGGGATACACCCTCACATAGTCTCTTCCCTTTCCATCAAACTCCCGGATCCATGTGCCGACCACGCCCCACTCATCATTCCCCCGCAGAACCTTTACCTGCGTGGCAAGGCGGTCAGGATGGCTGATATCGTCGCAATCCATACGGGCGATGAACTCTCCCCTTGATTCATTTATTCCCCTGTTAAGGGAGGGGATGAGTCCCCTATGCTCCTCCCCACCGATCAGAATTACCCGATCGTCCTTTGAGGCTTCTACAATATCCCGGCTCCTATCTGTCGAACCGTCATCGACTACGATACATTCGAAATTGGTAAATGACTGCCTGAGAATACTTGAGAGAGCCTCATGGAGGTAATCCTCCCCATTGTAGACGGCCATTACGACGGACACGGCGGGCGCTTTTTTTACTCCAGGGGTCACATGAGCTCCCAATCGCCGGGACAGGGATCCCTTGTATCCCTTTGGGTCCCAGCCAACCCCCTCTTTGGGGCATACACAAGTTTTCCCTCCCTTT
>CAZPLX010000185.1:0-3744 GCA_964587345.1 uncultured bacterium | reverse complement strand
AAGTATAGAAAGTTAAAACAAAAGGATGTCTTTCAGGAGCAGATTGATTTGGATTCAAGTAGTTAGGGAATTACAAGGCGAGTAAGGGTTCGATGGTCAAGTTCCCTTCTCCTCCACCAGCCTTCGCTCCCTTCGAGAGCTTCGTCTTGGCAAGCCACCCGCCGTCGCCCCGAAGGGGCTATGGCGCGGTGCCACGGCGTAGCCTTTAGGCGAAGCCGGGCTATCATTTAATTCCAATTCATACTGTTTCGAACTTCGCCCTGGCACTTGTGAGGGCATAGCTGAAAGCGAAGCCCCAAGCCGCCCCTTATCTATTTTTCCTTGAGCACGTTATGAATCACCCTGCTCAGCTCAATTAGCCTGTACGGTTTTGAAAGGACTCCGGCAAATCCGAAGTCCTCAAAGTGGGCCATGACGGGGTCGTGGGAATAGCCGCTTGATACAATGGCTTTTATTTCCGGGTCTATCTCTTTAAGTTTTGCGACCGCATCTTTGCCGCCCATGCCGCCGGGAACTGTTAAGTCCAGGATAACGGCGTCGTAGGGGGCGGACGACTCTTTTGCATCACGATATTTCTCAACCGCGTCCCCCCCATCTTTTGCCGTGTCAACTCTGTAACCGAGGCCTCCGAGCATGGAAGAGACACTTATCCTCACTATTTCCTCATCGTCCATCAAAAGGATTTTGCCGTCCCCTTTCACAAATTCTTCGTTGGGTCCCTTTTTCTCGGGCTCCTTTTCAGATGCGGAGAGGCATATGTGAAATGTGGTGCCCTCTCCCGGGGTAGATTCCGCAACGATCATTCCCTTGTGTTTGTCAATGATAGAATAGGAAGTGGCCAGTCCAAGGCCTCCCCCTCTCTGCTTGGTGGTAAAATAGGGGTCGAATATCTTCTCGAGGTGCTCCTTATGTATCCCTACCCCGTTATCTGAAATTGATATCTTCACGCACCTTCCCTGGCAGCGGTCATCTCTGCGGGTAAGGGAGTTCACATCCTCCTCGGGAATGTTTTGGCAGGTGATCTGCATAGTTCCCCCTTCCGGCATGGCCTGATCAGCATTCAGAACGAGATTGGTGATCACCTGGCTGAACTGTCCCTCGTCCAGATCCACAGGCCATAGATCTTCCGGGATGAAGAATTCGCAATGTACGTTTGACCCTCTCAGGACAAAATTCGCGGATTCCCTGATGATATCTCCGAGGGAAACTGTTTTCTTGATCGGGGAGCCACCTCTGGCGAATGTGAGAAGCTGGGAGGTCAAATCCTTTGCCCGGAAGATAGCCTTTTCAGTCTCCACGAGTTTCTCATATGCCCTGTCAGAGGTGTCCGTCTGAATCTTCAAGGTACCCACGTTGCCCATGATGGCTGTCAAAATATTGTTGAAATCGTGGGCAATTCCCCCTGCAAGAATGCCAAGAGATTCAAGTTTCCTGACTTTCAGAATCTCCTCCTCCATCTTCTTTCTGGACGTGATATCATACGCAGTCCCCTGGGTCCCGATGATATTGCCAGATGGATCTGTCAGGGGAATGGCGTTAAAAACGAGGTGCACAGTCTCACCCGATTTTGCGATGTGGGTCGTCTCATATCCGTATACTTTTCCCCCCTCTAAGTGGCTGGAGAATTCTTCCATATCTTTTTCTGCGACCTCCGGTGTCTGGAAAGAGGTAAAAGGTTTTCCAAGCATCTCTTCAATTGTATATCCGAGTGTTTTTTCCCACGCTGGATTGAGAAAGGTGAAACTTCCCTCATCGTCGCACTGCCAGATGAGATCCTGGGAAGTCTCAACGAGACTTCTGTACTTCTCCTCTTTTTTTTTCAATGCTACTTCAATATTTTTTTTCTCTGTAATATCCATTACGACCGTTGTCACTCCAATTACGTTTCCCTCTTCCGATTGCAAGGGATAATAACTGGTGACCCAGTCTTTTTCCAGACTTGGCTCTGCGGCTGTTGTTCCGTGAACCTCGAAATTGAGTGCGGGTTTTCCTGTTTCAATCACATCCCTGTAGATTGGTTCTACCTTGTCCGCAATTTCGGGGACCACCTCCCTCAGGGTACGGCCAAGATGTTCAGACACAAGTATTCCGTTAATGCCGGCCATCACCTTGTTCACCCGTAAAAAGCGGAGGTTGGTATCCATGTAACAGAGACCTACAGGAGATGCATCAAAGATGAGCTGAAGTTCCGCAAGCTGTTCGAGAGCCTTTTTTTCATTTGGTTCCATTAGCGGCTTTTCCCTTTGAAGACCTGTTTTGATGAGAAAACAAAGGTTTTTACCCCACTATTTCAGATCTATTTTGAAAATATAATAGAAACATTGAGAGGATGCAAATGTGAATAAAATTAAACTGTCTGGTCCGGAAGCCTGGGATCTAATCCCCGTTGCTATTGAATATCTCATCAAATCTATGTGACACGGAGATGAAGGCTTTGAGCACATCCGGATCGAAGTGGTCGGGTTTGCTTCTTCCGTCCCCTTCGGAAATTATCTTGATCGATTTATCATGTTCAAAAGGTGGTTTGTAGGGCCTTTTGCTCCTGAGAGCGTCGTACTGGTCTGCGAGCATGACGATTCTGCCCTCTATAGGAATCTTTTCCCCTTTCAAACCGTTAGGATATCCGGTCCCGTTCCACCTCTCGTGGTGATGAAGTGCGATGGAGGCAGCCATCTCCATTCCCGGAAATGTTGAGTCTGATATCATCTTCGCCCCGAGGGTGGTGTGGGATTTGATAAGCTCGAATTCTTCATCTGTCAGTTTTCCTGGTTTCAGGAGTATCTCATCGGGGATGGCAACCTTTCCGATATCGTGAAGAGAACTCGCGAACTCTATCATGTCAGTGAATTCATCCGGCATGGCAAGGGCGGAAGATAATGACTTTGCGTAGAGGCCGATCCTGTTGACATGCTTTCCCGTGTCCGTGTCCCGGTACTCCGAGACGACCACGAGCCTGTGGATGATTTCTTTTGTCGCCCCTTTGAGCATCTTCATCGTATCTTGCAGCTTTTCCGTCCTCTCCAGAATCGTGGCCTCGAGTTTCTGGGTGTAGTCCTTTTCCATGGTTACAAGGTTCCTGAACCTGACGGCTTTGTCGATGGCGTGGGTGATGTACTCCGGTTTCATCGGTTTACTAATAAAATCGAAGACACCTCTGTGAATTGCCTCGATTGCCACGTCGAGTTCCGCGTGGCCGGTCATCAGGACGACGGGGACATCTTTGTCGTAAGAACGTGCCATTGTGATAAGTTCAATCCCTGTAATGTGAGGCATTTTAAGATCTGTAAGCAGAACGTCGTGACGGGTACGGGAAAATAGTTCCATGGCATCGGAAGGATCGTTGCAGGGAGTGACGTCGTACCCATAATCTGACAGGACGAATGAGACGTACTGAAGAACCTGCGGGTCGTCGTCGACGACGAGGACTGAGCCTTTTGTCTGTTCACTCATCTGTCCAAAACTTCCCGCACCGTTTTCAACATCTCAACAGGGGAGAGGGGCTTGGGCAGGAGCCTCACCCCCTTCTCCAGAAGCCCCTGCTCCTCTATCGTGTCGGCCGTGTAGGCGCTCATAAATATCACTTTTGCCTCAGGGTCTATCTCTCTAATTCTCAGGTATGCTTCCCACCCGTTCATCTCCGGCATGATGACGTCGAAGAGCAGGATGTCGATACTCCCCCCCTTCTCATGGTACTTCTGAAGAGCTTCCCTCCCATTTCCGGCCTCGATTACCTCATAGCCGAAT
>CAZPLX010000184.1:0-3745 GCA_964587345.1 uncultured bacterium | reverse complement strand
GAACTTTGATCCTTGATCTTTGAACTATTTTTATTGATTTGTCTCTGAACTCTGAACACTGATCTCTGAACTGGTTTAGGCGCTGTAAGCACTCTCCCCATGTTCGGAAATATCGAGTCCCATGATCTCCTCGTCATCATCCACTCTCAGTCCCATAATAACGTGTATCAGCTTCAGGAGTATGTAGGAGGCAAAAAAAGCAAACAGTATGGTAGCGATCACGCCTACTCCTTGAACCAGGAGTTGTCCGGGATTTCCGTGGAGAAGCCCATTCGCCCCCGAAGGATTGATCGCGGTGGATGCAAAGATACCAGTGGCAAGTGCCCCGAAGGTTCCCCCCACCCCGTGTATGCCTACTACGTCAAGAGCATCATCAAAGTTACACCGCATCTTGATGGATACACCGAAAAAGCAGAGCGCTCCCGCTCCCCCTCCAATCAGAATCGCAGCCATGGGAGAAACAAACCCGGCTCCCGGGGTAATTCCCACAAGTCCCGCAACCGCTCCAGACGCGGCTCCAAGGGCAGTCGGCTTCCCCCGTTTGATCCATTCGACGAGGGACCATCCAAGAGCTCCCGACGCCGAGGCGATGTGGGTAGTCACAAATGCTATGGTAGCAACCCCTCCCGATTCAAGGGCAGATCCCGCGTTGAAACCGAACCATCCGAACCATAAAAGCCCCGTCCCGAGAAGCGTGAGGGGGAGGCTGTGAGGAGCCATGATCTCGGTCTTGAATCCTTTCCTTTTCCCGAGAACGATCGCTGCAGCCAGCGCAGAAACACCGGAACTAATATGGACAACAGTTCCTCCTGCAAAATCAAGAGTTCCCATCTTCCCGAGCCATCCTCCCTTTCCCCATACCCAGTGGGCAAGAGGACAGTAGACGATGATGACCCAGAGAAGGGTAAATACGATAAATGAGGAGAACTTTATCCGCTCCGCAACTGCGCCGCTTATGAGGGCAGGTGTGATGATGGCAAACATCATCTGGAATGTCATAAATGCAAGGGCAGGGACGGTCGATGCGTAATCGGGATCGGGATTTACTCCAACTCCTTTGAGCCCCAGGTGGTTAAGACTCCCCAGGATCCCCCCAATGTCCGTACCAAAGGCTAAGGAATAGCCGAAAAGTACCCAGATAACGGTAACAACTCCCATGAGAATGAAGGAGTGCATTACCGTGGACAGGACGTTTTTCGATCGTACCATACCACCGTAAAACAGTGCGAGTCCGGGAGTCATGAGGAGTACGAGAGCCGATGAGATAAGGAGAAACGTGGTGTCTCCTTTATTGATCGCCCCTCCTCCCGCAGCATGAGCAGCAATCGGGACAATAATGAAACAGAAAAATAACGCGAGAACAGGGAAGAACTTTCTCATCACACACCTCCTCTTGATAACCCGAAGATCAATTGCCAGATACATGCCAAAAAAATAATTTAGTCGTGAAATTGTCTAACATATTGATTATTCAAAAGACGATCACTGACAGGAGAAGAAAAAATGGCAAACAAAACATAGGGCTGCCAATAATTTAAGCTTTCATGTGCGTAAATGATCAGCAATTGGCCCTTCGATCACAAAGAGCTGACCTGGTTATGACGGGAATGGAAAGGGGGCCCATTTTGTAAAAAAGAGCCCCCCGTCAAATGATATGTGTCTTTTTAGAACTTGTATGCCATGTTGACACCGAAGAGATGTGCTTCATTCTTCCAGGTGCCGTTGAAATTGCTGTTATTTATCGTTCTGTCATCGTAATTGAAGTAAAGATAGGCGATGTCAAAGTCTATGCCATTCCAGCTTGTTCCCGCACCGACGGAAAACCCTTTTCTGTCTGAGTCGGGAAGTTCAGCACCCAGAGTTGCATCGGGGACAGGAGTCAAATCGATGAAGAGCCCCAGGCTTCCGTAGCATTTCTTGGAGAACTTATAGTTGAAACCGAGCCTGTATGCTGCGGCATCTTCCCAATTTTTCGGCTGAGGAGTAAAGGTTTTCCCCAGTCCCACAACATCGGTATCCGTGGTGATATCGAGGTTTTTATACCTGGACCAGAATGTGTCATCAAAATCAAATTCTACGGTGAATTTTTCGGTTTGATATGCAATGGCGATATTTAAAATATCAGCCATCTTGAGAGTGGTACTCCCTCCCGTGGTTCCAAGGAGAGCTGTTGCATCTCCGTCTAAATCAAGAGTGTATCGTCCTCGGTAGGACACTCCCAGCTTTAGATTATATCCCGGGGTGATGAGAACTCCCCCGTTATAGCTCCACGCATTCCCGTCCGCTTCAAGGTGAAAAACCGTTCCCGGATATCCCGCAGGAAGAAAACCAGATACAACACCATGGGGCGGAACCACCTTGTCGAGCTGGGCGTAGCCATGCATGTAATCGATCCCGACGCCCACAGATATCATATCGTTGATCTTGTAGGCGATGGTTGGATTGACGACTACCGTCACCAGCTTCACATGTTTGGTAACAACGGCCACCGCTTTGGTAGGGTCGTAGGTCCTTGCAAGGCCAAAGGGCGAATTCACCCCTATGCCCACATAGAATTTGTCATTGATCTGGTGTGTGTAGTAGAGGACAGGCTGGAAAAATGCCTGGTCCTTTCCCGATTCGGAGGTGGAGATCGCCGGATCACCAAATATTGCCCATGGAGAAGTAACATCCCCGTCAAAAGAACTCCCATTTGCAAGTATTAGCGTGCCCCCCGTGAGAATCTGCTTTCCCTTCAACTGTGTAATCCCGGCGGAGTTAAAGTAGATCGCAGAAGGGTTATCCGCCTGTGCCGTCCAGGCCATGCTCATCCCCATAGCTTTCGTTCCCTGTTCCGGGAGCTTGAATCCCGCTCCCCATGCAAATGTTGAGATGAAAAAAAGCGCTACTGCCCCAATGACAATAAAACGATTTTTCACGTTCATCCCCCCCTCCTTTTCTTTTATCGTTTGTTTTCCCTCTTTGAATTCCCTTTCGAGCTGATAGATTGGGTTGAATGTACCATTTTGCGTGTTCTTAAACAAGAAATAATTGGAAAATATATGAATCAGATTCATAAATAATAGAAAAATAAAACAGTGTTCATATACACAATTCAGAGTTCAGTGATCAGAGTTCAGAGACAACTCGAAACATGTCAGGAAGCAGGGCCTGACCCCGATGAGGGAATTGTCTACCAACTCGCCCCCCGGTTTCTTAGGAATTCGGAACAAGGAATTAGGAATTGTTAATGGTTCGTCGGACGTTGCTAATCCTCATCAAGAATATAAAAAAGCTCTTGTGCTGCCTCATTAAGGAGCCTGCTGTACCATTCCAGATCGGGCGAAGATCCCCCATCGAAATATCCAAGTGAGCGTGCCCTCTCGTCCCCGCCCTCTTTCCCGCTCCCTGTCACCACGTAGCTGATCCTGTCTCCGGGCCTCACATCCACGCCCCTTCCCAGAAGTTCCCTCACAACCTGGGCGGTCATCGTGTTCCTGTCGTAGGCGGCCACAGGTCTCGAAAGCCTTCTGTATATGGAGAGCTCCTCCACCCCCACCCTGCCCGACTCGAGGTCTTGTGAAAAAGATCGGTGGATCTCTTCAAGGATATTCCTGTTCCTCCTTAACTCCTTAAGCGTGGAAAATGTGGAAACCGCCTCGAGCATCTTCTCCTGCATCCTTCGCACGAAGGAGGGGGTATCCCTCCTGCGCAGCAGAGGCCCCCCCGATTTCATTTCTCCTCCCCCGAAACAGCCTACCACGCC
>CAZPLX010000183.1:0-3764 GCA_964587345.1 uncultured bacterium | reverse complement strand
ATACCTATTGCCACTTGTAATCATAACTAAAACGGCGGCGGGTGGCAATGAACGCGTACAGGCTAGATGCAGAAAGAAATTTCAGGGTCTTTTCGATAACAAGCGGGAAAGGGGGTGTAGGAAAAACCCTGATGACCGTGAATCTCGCCTTTGCTCTTAAAAGAAAAGGGTACAAGATTCTCATCATCGATGGAAATTTCGGGAACGGAAACGTAGAGGTTATGCTCAAAGCCCTCCCCGAGGTGAGCATAAAGGACGTTCTCGCAGGAACATCGCCTATCAAGGATGCCCTTCTGGAAATATCCGATGGAATTTCACTCATTCCCGCGGGAACAGGAGCGTATGAAATCAGCGAGCCCGATGCGGGCCAGAAGCTGTCACTTTTAAGTGAGCTCGACACGATAGACCAGGTGGCCGATGTGGTAATCGTGGATACGCCTCCTGGAATCTCTCCCAACGTGATGTTCTTCAATTCGAGCGTATCCGAGATCATCCTCATCACCACACCTGAAATCACATCACTCGTCAACACACTCTCCTCCATCAATGTTCTCCACAACTATTTCGAGGAAAAGGAGTTCAAACTCGTGGTCAACATGGCTGAGAGCGAAGACGAAGCTATTTCAACCTACGACATCATTCATGATCAGATTGCCCACCTTTACGACATACACCTTCACTACTGCGGTTTCATCCCCTACAGGGATGATATTAAAGATTCCATCCGCTTCCTTACCTCCCCCATCAGCGTTACCGAGGGGAAGGGAAAAGGGAAGGTTTTCATTAAAGTTGCTGAAGAGATCATGAAAATAGTCCCCGACGAAGTGGCAAAGAAAGGCCAGCAGTTTTTTGCGAAACGGGTCCTGAGAGAAGAACATGACAGGACACTATCCCACACAGAAGAGGTCTGAAATGAAGACAACAGCAGCAGTTCCGATGGATCAGTCAAAAAAAAATAAGATTAAGGAAAGTGAAAGGGAAGCATTGATCATCGATTTACTGCCCAAAGTCAAATACATCGCCGCGAGACTGGCGATGAAACTCCCCCCTCACGTAGAAATGGACGACCTTGTGAGTTGTGGTGTCACCGGTTTAATCGATGCCATCGACAAATTCGATGTGGGAAAAAATGTAAAATTTACCACATACGCTGAATTCAGGATCAGGGGAGCCATGCTCGACTACTTGAGAGCCATTGATTGGTGCCCCCGCTCTGTGAGGCAAAAGGCAAACAACCTCCAGTCTGTGTACAACGACCTGGAAGCAATTCTCGGAAGACCTCCCTCCGAAGAGGAGGTAGCAATGGAATTGGGGATCACAGCCGATGAGGTGAGGAAGGAGCTTTCTCTCGTGGCAGGAGTATCCATTTTTTCTCTCGACGAGATCAATGATGACGCGGAATCGATGTTCACCCAGAGAAAACATCTCGCCAATTTTCTGATAGAGAAGAAAGTTGATGAAGAATCCTTAAGAGACATACAGGAAGTGGTCGCACACGCGATTGACGATCTTCCCGACAATGAAAAATTACTGATTTCCCTTTACTATTTCGATGAACTTACCATGAGGGAAATCGGGTCCATACTCGGTCTCACAGAATCAAGGGTGTGCCAGATCCACAACCAGGCGGTCCTCAGAATGAAAGGAAAAATCACGACGGCCGTTAAATCCTAGCCTGGAGGACTTCTCCAGGAGAAATAGGGTTTGCCATACTCTTCTGATCGCGTTACATTTGCCATAGGATCCTCACTATGGCCGGGCAATTGGCAGACATTCTCTCACACCGTCCCCTCATCATCGCTCATCGCGGTGCATCAGCACGTGCACTGGAAAACAGCGGGAAAGCACTCTCCCTCGCCCTTCGCCTGGGAGCGGACATGGTTGAAATCGACCTCAGGTTGACAAAAGATAGAATCCCTGTAATTTTTCATGATGAAGATACCCGGCGCCTTTCCTCGAGGCAGAGTGTAATATCGGCCACTCCATACGCGGAATTGAGAGATCTTCCCCTCGAAGGGGGTGAAAAGATTCTCACCCTCGACGAAAGTCTTCATCTCATCGGGGGAGCCATCCCCTTAAATATCGAGATCAAATGCCTGGGAGGGGGAGGGTTCCTCTCGAACTATCTGAAAACCCACCCTTATGAAGGTACCATCATCGTCTCATCATTCCAGAAAGAGGAGCTTTCCCCATTTCTCGAGGCCCCGGAGAATATCGCGGTTTCCGCCCTCATTCGCCATCCTTCCCTCGCGGAGATACGTGACGCCGCGGAATCGGGGTTTTTCTCAGTGAACATCAATAAAAAGTATCTATCGGAGAAGATCACAAAGGAAGGAAAAAAGAGAAATATTCTCATCTTTACCTATACTGTAGATACCATGGAGGAATTTACCCGATTTAACGGAATGGGTGTCGACGGCTTCTTCACCAACCACCCGGGGAGCATGATTTCCTGGAGAGGAAAGCGGTGAGAGAAGTCGACATTCTCATTATCGGGGGAGGGATCACCGGGGCGGGGTGCCTTCTGGAAGCGGTCAGAGCCGGGTTTTCGACCATTCTCGTGGAGAAAAATGATTTTTCTTCCGGAACATCTTCACGATCATCGCGTCTCATCCACGGGGGGATCCGGTACCTCGAAAGCCTTCAGTTTGGGCTTGTTCATGAAGCCCTCAAGGAAAGATACTGGATAGGAGAAACCTTTCCCCATCTCGTAAGACCCCTCTCGATCATGCTCCCCCTCTACAGAGGGGGAACGCGCTCTCCCCTCCTCGCGGCAGTGGGCGTTACTCTCTACGATTTTCTCGCGGGGCAAAAAAACATAGGTAAAAGCTCTATTCATCTGGGAAAGTCCGCAGAAAGATACCTTGACGGTATCCGAACAAAAGATTTGAAGGGTCTCTGCATCTTTCCTGATTACCAGATTCTCATGCCGGAGAGGCTTGTTCTGGAACATATCCTGGCCGCGGGGAAAGCGGGGGGAGACGCATTCAACTACACTGAAGTCACAGAGATTTCCCCCTCGAAAGAGAGCTACATCACCAGAACGAGAAGCAGGAATGGGAAAGGGCCGATGGAGATCCGTTCCGACCTCATTATCAACGCGGGAGGTCCGTGGATAGACTCGATCCGGAAGATCGCAGGGTTTCGAGGCTCCCTGATCCGCCCCACAAAAGGTGTACACCTCGAGGTCCCCCGTCTTTCCGATGAGGCCCTCTTCATGGAGGCGGGATCAGATGGAAGGCTCTTCTTCATACTCCCCATACTTGGACACACCCTCGTGGGGGCGACCGATACAGACTACACAGGCTCTCCTGACGATGTCACCCCCGGGAAGGAGGATGTAGACTACCTCATTTCCAATCTTAACTCCATTCTCACGGAGAGAAAGCTTTCCCCGGCAGATATCTATTCCGCATACAGCGGACTCAGGCCATTGATCAACGTGCAAAAGAAAGAGGAATCGGACGTTCCGAGAAAACACCGAATCGTGTGCGAAGGGATCGGTAAGCGTTTTATCTCTATCACGGGAGGAAAACTCACCACATTCAGAAAGATGGCAGAGGACACGGTAAGGGAAGCCGCGAGAAAATCGGGCAAAAGAGTCGGCGTGGAGGGAGGAAATCCCCTCTTTCCCTCCGGGACACCTGATGAAAAGGAAGAGAAGGAGTTTCCCGGGTATCTCGCGGAAGAATTCTCTATCCCCCTAGAAACGGCCCTGGTGATCTTTTCCCTCTATGGACTGGCGGGGGTAAAGGCGGGCTTTC
>CAZPLX010000182.1:0-3781 GCA_964587345.1 uncultured bacterium | reverse complement strand
GGGAAAGCCTCTCTTCCAACTCCTCATCACTGATATTCAGTTCAAGCTTCCTGGAAGGTATATCGAGGGAAATTTCATCTCCATCCCTGACCACCGCAATAGGCCCCATTTCCATCGCTTCGGGGGAAATGTGCCCCACACAGGGGCCTCTGGTACCCCCGGAGAAACGGCCATCCGTAAGTAGCGCCACTTTGTCTCCAAGTCCCATTCCCATGAGAGCAGAGGTGGGGGAGAGCATTTCTCTCATTCCGGGTCCCCCTTTTGGACCTTCGAACCGGATGACAATTACCGAGTTTGGAACGATTTTCCCTCCGAGAATTGCCTTGATGGCCTCATCTTCCGAATCGAAGCAGGTCGCTTTGCCGGAAAAATGGAACATTTCCTTTTCCACTCCCGATTGTTTGATCACCGCGCCGTCGGGTGCAAGGTTTCCCCAGAGCACCGCGATTCCTCCCTCGTCTCTGATCGGATTCTCTATGGGGCGTATCACCTCATCAGAAAAAGCACGGGACTCTTCCGCAATCTCAAGCAGGTCCTTCCCGTTCACTGTTGGATTTGATTTAAGGAGAGTCTTAAGCCTCGAAAGGACAGCGGGAATACCTCCCGCATACTCCACATCCTCCATGAAATATTCTCCCGCAGGACTGATACTCGCAAGCTGTGGCGTTTCCCGGGATAATCTGTCAAAGGTATCAAGGGGAATGGTCACCCCTGCATCATTTGCGATGGCGAGAAGGTGAAGAACGCTGTTCGTCGACCCCCCAAGAGCCATATCCACTCTGATCGCATTTTCAAAAGCGTCTCTCTTGAGAATATCTCTGGGCTTGATATCATCTCGCACAAGGTCGACAACCCTCCGCCCTGTCTCGAAGGCAAGCTGCTTTTTCTTCGACATTCCCGCGAGGCCTGTGCCACACCCTGTGAGAGACATCCCCATCGATTCCGTGAGGCATGCCATGGTATTTGCAGTGTAGAGTCCCTGGCAGGAGCCTTCCGAAGGGCAGGCTTCTCCCTCGAGATAATAGAGCTCTTCATCAGAAATTTCTCCCGCCTGATACCTCCCCACAGCTTCGAAGGTATCCGTTACGAGTGAAAGTTTTCTGTTTCCCATTTTCCCTGTCAGCATGGGACCTGCCGTTAACGCTATGGAGGGAACGTTGACGCGGACAGAGGCCATGAGCATACCTGGAGTAATCTTGTCACAGTTTGTCAAAAGAACGAGGCCGTCGAGTGCATGGGCTTCCGCGATCGATTCAACCATATCGGCAATAAGTTCTCTCGAAGGAAGAGAATAGTGCATCCCCGCGTGGCCCATGGCGATTCCGTCGCAAATTCCTGGAATACCAAAAATAAAGGGAACTCCCCCGGAAGCCCACACTCCGTTTTCAATGTACCGCTCCAGGGAGCGCATCCCCACGTGCCCTGGAATGAGATCTGTAAATGACGAGGCTATCCCGATAAAGGGTTTAGCCATTTCTTTTCTCGGAACTCCTGTTGCGCAGATAAGTGCCCTGTGGGGCATCCGTTCTAGCCCCTCCTTAATCTTTCCGCTTCGCATATTCTGTAATCCCCTAGTAAGAATTTAAATGCTTATTATACACCTAAAAAGGCTTTTTCCTGTATTCAGAGATGAATTTCGCAATCCTGTCCTTTTTCTGAAGTTTTATCTTGCTGAGTCTCCTTCTCTCGAGCTTTTCGGCGGGCAGGAGATACACTTTGGAATCGAGATCCTGGATGTTTTTATCAAGATCCCTGTGATTCTCCACGAGAATCTTGAAATCTTCATTCTTTTTTGCGAGCACCTCGATAATATCCTCGTCCTTGAGCGTCATCTTCACCTCCTTTTACGTTTTAGTTCTGCTTCTGACGGCCGCACATAAAGAGGGTGAACTTCATCCGGTTCTTTTCCCTCCCGATCCCGGGAGGACAAAAAATAGATAAGGAGCGACCGGGCATTTACACATTCGATTGAATCCTTTTCTTCGGGAAAAGGACCCAACCCTCCCTCTTTGAATTTATCTCTGTAACGGATATAGCCTGGACCACACACATAACTGTCATTGGATACAATCTTATATATCAGATTTTCCGGTTTAATTGAAATATAATCCCCTTCACGGATCACAGATGCCCCCCTTCGTCTGTAAAGGGCAGTGTACACTTCCCCTTTCCTCGCATCGAGTGCAGGGAAAATCGTCGAGTATCCCTCGGGGGCTCCGTGGGCCATAGCATCAAGAGTGGAAAGAGGAAAAAGAGGCACTCCCAGAGCTCTGGCCGCACCACAGGCGAAAGAGATACCTACACGTATTCCCGTGAAGGATCCAGGACCTCTGGAGACAACAATCCCTGTAATCTCATCAAGAGCAATGCCCACCTCCTCAACAATAGAGGAGAGGGCGGGAAGAAAAGCTCCGGAAAACTGAACTCCCTTCTCCACCTCTCTTTCGGACACTACCTGCCCTTCCTTTGAGAGTGCGACGGTTCCCGGAAGAAGCGTTGTATCAATCGCCAAAAGAACGCCTCCGGCCAATACTCCTTTCGTCATTTCACAAGTATTCTCGCAATATCATTATAAAACACAAGGATCGTCAATGTAATGATGATCACTAATCCCACCTGCTGGACGATCCCCTTCACCTTCATGCTTACCGTTTTCCCCGTTATCGCCTCGTAGGAAAAAAGCATTATGTGGCCGCCATCGAGAATTGGAATCGGGAGAAGGTTCAATATGCCGAGATTCACCGAGAGGAGGGCAAGGAAATAGAAGAACGGGGCAACACCCTGCTTCGCCTGGTCTCCCGCAAGTTGGGCAATAAGAATCGGCCCTCCAAGGGAATCCGCAGGGATAACTCTTTGTATAAGTTTCACAACGGTCATAACGGTGAGATAGACAAGTTTTCCCGTCTCTCTCACTCCCTGGTAAAGAGCTGAGACGGGATTGTACCGCTTCTCAAAGTAGTCCCCCTTCGCAATAATGCCAATTTTCGGCTCTCTCACCGACTCTCCGAAGAGGTTTTTCACTTCCTGTTCTTTGGCTATGAGCTGAAGGTGAACGGGTTTCCCTTCTCTGTCTATCAGAATGTCAAGAGAAGCAGCTATTCCTGCCTTCTTTATGCCAATTGCGATGTCCTCCCACCTCTTTATCGATCTCCCGTTAATAGCCCCGATGACATCTCCCTTCACAATTCCCGCCTTTTTCGCAGGAGAATCCTTCACGACTTCCCCCACTACGGGTTTTAAAACGGGAACTCCTGTCATAAATACGAACCAGAACACAAAGGAAGCAAAAAAGATGTTGAACAGGGGCCCAGCGGCAACTACAAGAAGTTTATGGCTTGACGGCCTGTGGGAAAAGGAGTTCCCTCTCTTCTCGGGGGAAACCTCCTCCTCGGGAGACTCACCGAGAAGTTTTACATATCCTCCAAAGGGAACTGCCGAAAGAATATACTCTGTGTTCTTGCCCTGGAACCCGAACACTTTTGGACCAAAACCGAGTGAAAATTTTAACACCTCTATCCCGAGCTTTCGGGCAACAATAAAATGGCCGAACTCATGAACAAAAATCAGGATGCTGAGGACAAGGACAAATGAAATTATATAGATCACTCTGTTTCTCCATTCTCCATCTCTTTTATTATTTTATCAGTTAGATCTTTTGTTTTGCCGAGGGTTTCGACGATTTTCTCGATTCCCTCATCCCCACCGGGAAGTGCCCTCTCCTCGACAGAGTTTACTGCCTTCCCCACAATTTTCTGAATTTCGGTAAATTTGATCCGCCCCT
>CAZPLX010000181.1:0-3832 GCA_964587345.1 uncultured bacterium | reverse complement strand
GAAATCAGTCATCGTCTGGAAGTAGTCGTTGATGACAAGCCGGGTGCACTTGCGGACGTGGTAAACACAATCAAAGAGTTCAAGACAAATCTAATCAGCATCATGACAACACCCTACTCGGAGAAAGGAAAAAGGATCGTCTACATCAGAATCGCCACACTCAACGTGGTTCCCATAAAAGAGGCCCTAAGGGCCAGAGGGATCACCATTCTCGAGTCATGGAAAATTCTCTGATCGTCACTGATCTCGGCCTTTTGTGCGTGGGAATCCTTTCTGGAGGCCTCGGAGCACTGCTGGGAATAGGGGGAGGAGTTATCGTGGTTCCCTTTCTCGTCCTCGCCCTTGACCTCCCGATCCGCATCGCCATCGGGACGAGTTTTATCGCCGTCCTTGCCACATCCCTCTCATCCACGTCGTCTTATCTGGACACAGGCATGTGCGAAATCGAGACGGGAATTACTCTCGAAGCCGCCACAGTTCCAGGGGCAGCTCTTGGGGCCTACATGGCGGGAATAGTCAATCAGAAAGGTCTTCAGTTCGCCTTTTCAATCATCCTCTTCTACGTCTCTCTCTCCATGCTGTTCAAGGAGAGAAAAGTCCCTGAAAACATAGAGAATGGCGAGGGGAGATGCACACAGAGAACCGGTATCGCATGTGTTGCTTCCTTCTTTGCCGGGATAATATCAGGATCTCTTGGAGTGGGGGGGGGGATCGTAAAGGTTCCCGTACTCTACCGGATCATCGGCTTCCCCCTGAAAAAAGCGATTGCCACGAGCAGCTACATGATCGGAATCACCGTCGCCACGGGGGCTATTGTCTTCGCACTCCGGGGGGATATGGATCCCTTCGCCGCTTCCCTTCTCGTTGCGGGAATCTTTCTCGGGGCTAAGGGTGGGACGAAAATAGTCCCGATAATCCCGGAGAAGGGGCTCAGATTTGCCTTTGCCCTCCTCCTCTTCTACTTCGGAGTGAAATTCATGGCTCTCGGAATCGCTTAAAACATGGACAGAACACTTCACAAAAACCTCGTATTGATCATCCGTAGCCTCCTCTACCTGTCGATATTTATCATGATAACCGGTACGGTAATCCACATGATCTGGCCAAAAGCAGGGCGGTCCCTGGCAGTGAGCGGCATCTACATCATCCTCTCCTGCCCCCTTGCGGGCCTTTTTTACGGAGCATATTACGGATTTACCAGAGGAAACAAAAAACTATTTCGCACATTTCTCTTCGTTGCATCTTTCATTCTTTCAAGCATCGTCATCATCCTGATGATACAGTGACAGAGCTACCCTGATCCAAGAATTCCTCTTGCGGCGAGGATACCGTTGAGAGCAGCCCCTACGATTCCTCTCGATTTTCCCACCCCGTCACCCGCAACGTAGAGGCCTTTTACGCGTGTCTGGAGAAACTGGTCCGTCCTGTATTTTGTATCGTAAAACTTAACCTCTGGAACGTAGATGAGAGTGGAGGGATGGAGTATCCCTGGGAGAACTTTTCCAAGGAGTTCAAGACTCTCCCTGAGATTGTCCACAATCCTCCCGGGATAAGCGAAGGAAATATCCCCTGGGTTGACATGGGGTCCCACAGGAAGAGAGGGCTCCAGCTTATCGTACCCTTTGAGAGAGGTATTAAAAGTCTCTCTCTTTGACCGGGATCCGGAAAGAAGGTCTCCGAGTCGCTGGACCACCACGCTCTTTCCCCCTCCCCAGAAATTTGCGAATTCCGCTACTTTCATCCCCATCCGTTTTGTATCCTGAACGGGTTCAGTCATATTCACAGTATTTAAGATTGCGAAGTTCGTGTTCCCTGTCTTTGTCTTTTTCAGTGCATCACCGTTCACGAGGTAGGTATCGTTGTTTTTCTCGAGTCTAACTCTTCCGTGGGGATTCGTGCAGAATGTACGCGTCCTGTCCCGGTGTGTGGGAGTGATGAAGTGAAACTTGGGGTCGTACAGGATCGAGGTCAGTTCCTCCATTACCGTTGAAGAAACCTCTACACGGCAACCTATGTCGATAGGCCCGAAGTGCATCTTTGCACCGAGCCTCCTCGCCACTTCCCTGAACCAGTACGCCCCTTCCCTTCCTGGAGCAGAGATTACCGATGGAGCACTGAATGTTTCCCCGCTTCCCTGGACACTGTAGAGATCCTCTCGCTGTATCTCCTCTATCCGGGTCCCGAAACGGAATGTAACCCCTCCTTTTTCAATCTTTCGAAACAGGTTTCCTATCACCTGATGAGTCATGTCGGTACCCATGTGGCGTTGCTTTGCCGGCACCAGGGAGATGTCGTTCCTCCCATCACTGTACCTTCTCCGGACCCAGGAAACTTTTTCGAGCCACCACCCTATTCGCTCATTATTTACCCCATAGAGGGTAGGGTCAGCTCCACACTCGAGAAAAACCGAATCGATGTACCTGATCATTTTCTCAGCAGCATCCTTTTCAAGGTTCAACTCGGAAAGGTCCATGCCTATTTGTGAAGTAAGGTTCAGTTTCCCATCTGTGATTGCACCTGCCCCTCCCGGCCGTTCCTTTTCTTCAACAACGAGAACATCCATTTTTCCGGAAAGCTCAAGGGCGGCAAAAAGTCCGGCAGGGCCAGCCCCGATGATGATCACATCATAGGACCCTGACTTTTTTCCCTCCAACACGTACCTCCATTCCCCTTGCGATCGTGAAATCGATGGGCTGGAATCCTTCACGGACAGATAGTTCCTTCAGTGTTTCCCTCTCCCCGGGATCTTTGAGGATGCCAAAGAGGGTTCCTCCTCCCCCCGCCCCGCAAAGCCTTGTTCCCAGGAGAATTTTCTTCACCTCTTTCCTCTTGAGAAATTTTTCAAAGCGGTCAGGTGATACCTTCGAAGACAAACTTTTTCTCACGCTCCATTCTTTCTCAAAAACCTCTCCCAACATTTCAGGATTTCTCATCGTCAACGCCTGGAGAGCATCGTCGGCGAGAGAAAGGAGGGACTCGAATCCCTTCCTGCTCTTTCGGGTTCCATCCAGAAATTTTCTGATGAGGAGCCAATTTTCATTTGCGCTCACATGAGATACGCCTGTAAAGGCTAAAAATCCATATTCTTCGAGAAAGCGGCACTCCTTTTTTCCCTTCTCTATATTCGCGAGTTTCGTCTTCCCCGGTGAAAAACGTATAAGATTCAACCCCCCCATGATCGCGGGGATGTAGTCCTGCCTTCCCGTAACCATGTGAATCAAGGATGATTCAATCTCTGACGCCACAAGAGGAAGTTTGCTCACCGGGACATGGTGGCGTGAAAATATTCCCACTGCAGTGAGAAGGGCGATAATGAGGGATGACGACGCTCCGAGCCCAGATCCTGAAGGTGCTTCACTGCGGAAAGAAAGGTGAAACCTCCCCAGAGAGGGGAAGTAATCGAACACATGTTTCACAAGTGAAAGGTTGCCTTTGTTCGTAAGAGACAGAGAATTTGAAAATCCTCTGCTGTCCCCGTCCCCCGAGGTGATATGAATCCCCTCTTCCTGTTTTCTTCGTATCTCCACACGAGAGAGAATATTGATCCCGAAATTAATAGTGAGAGAAGAACCGAGAATGTTGTAGATCGGGTAAAGATCGAGAGTCCCCCCTGCCACATCAACCCTTACTGGAGCCTTCACCGTAACTGTTGTAGGACCATTCATACTATAAGTAGTATCATTTTCATTTCTCATTTGCCAATCCATACCTCTTTCAACCGGGATCCCTGATTAAGACTTGATGAGGATAGGGACAGATCATACAATCATTCATGAGAAAATAACGGGTAGGAGGAGGGTGCTCTGCACAACGTGACAGTGAGAGTCGATCC
>CAZPLX010000180.1:0-3859 GCA_964587345.1 uncultured bacterium | reverse complement strand
TGCGGCCACTGCGGTGATGATCCTGAGGTTCGCCCGTCGATCGGAGGTGACGTAGGATGGCAGAAGGAAGGGGAAAACAGGGAAAATTCGGCGTAAAGGCCTTAAATTTCGGGATCATCGCAGCCTTTGCTACCTTCGCGGCATTCCCCTTCTACTGGATGCTCGTTACCATGTTTAAGGAAACAAATGATCTCTTGAACCCGGCGAACAACCCCTATCTCTTCAACCTTCCTCCCACTCTCGAGAACCTCCATCAGCTCTTTTTCGAGACTCTTTACGGTCAATGGCTTATCAACACAGCCTTCGTGGGAATTCTCGTGGTGATCATTACCCTTCTCCTTGCCATACCCGCCGGATATGCGCTGGCCCGTCTGACTGGAAGATTGGGGGAGAATCTTGGAATCGGAATCTTTCTCACCTACCTCATTCCCCCGACGATCCTCTTTATACCTCTCTCCCGGGTAATTTCGATTCTCGGCCTCCAGAACTCTCTCTGGTCCCTGGTGGTCGTCTACCCGAGTTTTACCGTACCCTTCTGTACGTGGCTTCTCATGGGGTTCTTCAAAGCGATCCCCGAGGAAATTGAAGAAGCCGCCTTGATCGACGGTCTCAGCCGCTTCGGTGCTTTTTTCAAGGTTGTCCTGCCTCTTTCTGTGTCAGGGATACTCACAGTGGTCATATTCAGTTTTACTCTCGCCATGCAGGAGTTTGTCTATTCCCTCACATTCATTACCTCCGCTTCAAAATTTACGGTGAGTGTCGGGGTTCCCACTTTTCTTGTGCGGGGTGACGTCTATTTCTGGGGTGCCCTCATGGGAGCATGTTTCATCGCGAGTGTGCCCATTGCAATCATCTACAATTTCTTTGTAGACAAATTCATCGCGGGTTTCACGGTAGGGGCCATCAAGGGATAGAGATAAATGAAAGGAGCAACGGAAGAAATCCACCAAGAGAGGAAGATAAGGGCGGGTAAAGTCTGGAGAAAACTGGCCCTCCTCTATCCCGATGTGAAGATTGCTCTCCACTATTCCAGCCATTTGGAACTCCTCATCTCAGTCATCCTTTCGGCCCAGTGTACTGATAAGAAGGTGAACGAGGTAACCTTGAGGCTCTTCAAAAAATATCGCACCCTCGATGACTATATTCATGTTTCTCCTGAAGAGTTTGAGAAGGATATCCACTCCACAGGATTTTATCGAAACAAGACGAAAAACATTCTCATGAGCGCTAAGATCATCAAGGAAAGGTACGGGGGAGAGATCCCCTCCACGATGGATGAACTCCTATCCCTCCCTGGTGTGGCACGAAAAACCGCGAACATCGTTCTTGGAAACGCATTCGGAAAAGTGGAAGGAATCGCCGTGGACACCCATGTAAAAAGGTTAGCAAGAAAACTCAACCTTACAGACAGTGCGAATCCCGACAGGATAGAACGGGACCTGATGGGCATCCTCCCCCGAAAGGAATGGTTACTTTTCACTCACCGTCTCATCGAGTACGGAAGAGCTGTGTGCCCTGCGAGAAAACATTCCTGCGGCGATCATCCTCTCTCACTCATTTACCCTCCCGCCGCGGACAGGTGGCCCTGAGGGCAAAGTTTCCATCACACCCATTTCGTCATCATAGGGAATCAACCTTTGCTGCCATGATAAAATCGTTCTCATGGAGCCCCCCTATTTTGTGAGTAAAAAAAATGACCCTGCAGTAGCCCCACCCGAAAGAAATATCGGGATGATGCCCCTCCGCTTCTGCGAGAGTTCCCACTTTCACACAAAATTCCATTGCTTCCATGAAGTTTGTGAATGAAAAGCTTTTCTCGAGTCTCGTGGCATCGACGTTCAATTCCCATGAGGGGATCTCTTCAAGAAGTATTCTCGCGTCCGAGACCCTCAGGGGTTCCACGCTTCCCCTGCAGGGAACGCACGGTTTCTCTTTAAGGGACATGTACCTCACCTCCTGCCTTTTCTCTCTCTCTTAATTGAGATGGTCCTAGGAGTTAAAGGTTTGCTTTTCCTCCTTCTGTAAGGGGTTCCCGGATTTCTCACCATACTCTCTTACCCCGGTCTGGAAAAAAAAATCCTATTAGTATATAGTCAATGACTAAATATCGCGGTACCCCATCCACTCCTCACGGAGGGGAAAGAGAGGAAAAAATGGTAAAAATTGTTTCTATTGCCCTTGTTTTGATGTTGGCATGCGCTTCGGTAGAGGGGAAAGAGGGCAAAAAACCCAATTCCCGGGTAATCCTTCACACCTCGAAAGGAAACATAACTCTCGAACTTTACCCTGAAAAAGCCCCTGTTACGGTGAAAAACTTTCTCTCCTACGTAAATGAAGGCTATTATGACGGCCTTATCTTCCACAGGGTCATCGAAGGATTCATGATTCAGGGAGGAGGTTTCCTCCCGGGGATGAAAGCGAAGCACCCGACACATTCACCGATTAAAAATGAGGCGGGAAATGGTCTTAAAAACGTAAAGGGATCCATAGCCATGGCCCGAACCCAGGTTGTCGACTCGGCAACATCCCAGTTTTTCATCAACACCGTGGACAATTCCTTCCTGGATCACAAAGACAGCTCCGCCAGAGGGTTCGGATACGCGGTCTTCGGAAGGGTGATTGAGGGATTGGATGTGGTGGATCAGATCGCTCACTCCCCCACTCACACATCCGGCATGCATCAGGACGTACCCAAAGTACCCATAATCATTGAGAAAGCTCAGGGTGTTCCCGCCCCCTGAAAAATTAACTCCCTTTCTTATATGAGCAGGATCTAAATTCAGACAGGATTATTTCAGATTCATCGGGAAATATCTCTTTGAAGAGGGAAGACGCTCCCGGCCGGGAAAGCATTGAGTATTCCCCGTTTCCAAACGGTAGGTGAATCGGCTCCCTGCTGATTACATAGTACTCTCATCAAAAGAGACGTACAAATGAAGGGGAGGTGCTTCAGTGGACACTCCGCTTTCCCTTCTTCCCAAAAAGATCATCCTCTTTCACACTTTCGAGGTGATTGAGAAGCTCTTCCACATCAACTTCTCTCTCCTTTCGAATGATCTCTGGAGCTTCAATCCTGGCGATATTCTGTGCGCATCTCTTGAAAAAGTTCCTGTAATAGGGATCCACCACGTAGGACGCGTGCCTGTATCCTTTCCCGTAGGCCCATGCGGCCGACTCACTGCTTCCCCATCCGAAGAGATAATAGGCATCCTTATCGGGCATCCCTCCAAAGAGAGTAACCCCGCTTACGACCCTTCTATTCCCCTCGTTGTCCTCTATGACAATCTCTTTCTTTTCCTGGTCAACCTCTATTTTAATGGTGAACTTCTTTGCCATTATAACCTCCGTTCCATATAAAATTGTCGCTTAACCCATAATACGGCCTGTTTTACTGGAGCATAATAAATTAATTTACTTGAATTAAGATGGCCCCCCTTATCAAATAGATTCATTGTCCTCCCTTATTGAACTATTAAATCTACGGATATGGTGGATAGATAAGAGATGAAACT
Organism: uncultured bacterium; assembly: GCA_964587345.1. Classification (GTDB taxonomy): domain Bacteria; phylum Desulfobacterota; class Deferrimicrobia; order J040; family J040; genus CAZPLX01. The sequence continues at coordinate 347 of CAZPLX010000180.1, read as the reverse complement.
TAATCGTTCCCTTCCTATCCTATGATCAGAGGCGGGGACAGGAAAAATAATGAAAAATGGGCCGGGAAAAAGATTATTTATTCCTCTTTTCCTGATGGTTCTTATCGGGGCTCTCATTTTTCTTTCCACCATTTCTCCCGGCAAAAAGATACCCCTTGACAACATTTCTCTCCCCCCCGGATTTGGTATTCACCTGTTTTCAGGGAATGTCCCCGGTGCCAGGTCGCTTGCCCTGGGAGGGGGGGGAACTGTTTTTGTCGGCGCCCGATCAAAGGGACAGGTGTAGGCCCTCCGGGCGCCTGCCGGAGCCCACAGGGCCGATGGGTGGTATCGCACCGCGTCGGGGC